>JAPUGI010000358.1 GCA_027292925.1 Gammaproteobacteria bacterium | reverse complement strand
AAGAACAATAAAACAACAAGAAAAATAAAACTGGCTCGCTGAATGGGAAATGTTTAATTTTCCCATTTTCTTTTTAGATTCTTGGAAAAGTGGATGGAGTCATTCGACTCCCTGTGGTCGCTCAGGACAGGGTCTGGTACTATCTGTCTCATAACCTCTTATTACACAACTCTTTTCGTACTCTCTTCTGTACAATCAAGACCTAATTAACATCGCAAAGGCAATAATACTTCTCCTACCTGATACATGCTCAATACTTTAAATGAACCGGCAGAAAACCGTTCCAACGGTTAACCAATGAACGATAACGCGACACCACTCCCGCTAGGGCACATCAGCGTGAACGCACTAAAAGTTGTCAATCGCCTGACCGAGCATGGATTCGAGGCATACCTTGTCGGTGGATGTGTGCGAGATCTGATACTGGGAAGGTCTCCAAAAGATTTCGATGTTGCAACGGATGCACATCCGGAAGAAGTTCGCGATATTTTCAGAAACTCCCGTAGCATCGGCAGGCGATTCCGCATCGTTCACATTCGATTTGGTCGTGAAATAGTTGAGGTTGCGACGTTCCGTTCCGCCCATGAAGAAATACACGAGGACAGTCATTCAGAAGGCGGTATGATCCTCGACGACAATATCTACGGTACTTTTCAAGAAGATGTGTTTCGCCGTGACTTTACCATGAACGCCCTCTACTACAACGTTGACACTGATGAGGTTATCGACCTGGTGAATGGCATGGACGACATCAAGGCGAAACGCATACGGCTCATTGGTGAACCGGATAAACGTTATCGGGAAGATCCCGTACGCATGTTGCGCGCAGTGCGGTTCAAAGCGAAACTTGGCTTCAATATTGATGAAGATACCGGTTCTTCTATCCGTCAAATTGGTTACCTATTGCAGGATATTCCACCTGCCCGTATTTTCGAAGAAGTGTTAAAACTATTTATGACCGGGCATGCTGTAGCAACACTCGAAGCCATGCTGGAATATGATCTTTTCGGCTGGTTGTTTCCATCGGCCCGCCGGGCAATGGACGATACCCTTGCGGGAAAACTCATACATCTCGCGCTTGCAAGCACAGACAGGCGAATCGCTAACGATATGCCTGTAACACCGGCTTTTATTTTTGCCGCTTTGCTCTGGTATCCATTTATTGAAAATAGAAAGCGTTTGGAAGAGGAAAGTGTGACTCATGTTGAAGCATCCCACGAAGCAGCCGCCAATGTGATTGCCAACCAACAGCTTTTTACGTCAATACCGCGTCGATTTTCCGGACCAATGAGGGACATCTGGAATCTGCAGTTTCGACTACCTGCCCGCTATGGAAGAAAACCAGAGATACTGATCGCGCATAAACGTTTTCGGGCAGCCTATGATTTTCTATTACTACGCGAAGAATCCGGAGAAAAACTGGACGGCCTTGGCCAGTGGTGGACCAGTTTCCAGGAAGCAGATGAAGATGCAAGAGGTAAACTCAAACTGCAAACAACCGGTAAAAAGAAACGTAAAAGAAAGCGTAAGCGTCGTTTCAATCACGATAGAATGAGCGCTAATTCCTATCATCCATAGGAACCTTTCAGGCTTGGACATCAATACTACAGGGCTGCCACGCTACATTGCCATTGAAGGACCGATGGCGGTGGGGAAAACCACTTTCACCAAGAGGTTGGCAGAAATCTTCAACTACGAGACCCTGCTGGAAACTTCTGATGCCAACCCATTCCTTGAACGCTTCTATCAGAATCGTCGCCAGGCAGCTCTACCAACGCAACTGTTCTTTCTGTTCGAACGCGCAAGGAAAATCCAGGAGCTGCGGCAAGCAGACATGTTCAAACCAGTACGAGTGGCTGATTTCATTATCGAGAAGGACCGGCTGTTCGCTGAAATCAATCTGGATGCTGATGAACTGAAACTATATGAAAATATCTATGCACACCTCACCCTTGATGCCCCCACTCCTGACCTTGTGATCTACCTGCAAGCACCAGCTGATATATTGCTGCAACGTGTACAACACCGCGGAGTCAAGGCAGAACAAAATATTGAGATGGATTACCTTTGCCAACTGATCGATGCCTATACAAGGTTTTTTCACTACTACAGTGCCTCACCGCTACTCATCGTCAATGCGGCAGAGATAGATTTTACCAAGGATGAAGACTTCAGGGATCTGGTCAAGTTCCTCTTGTCTGCAACAAGTGGCCGACACTACTACAATCCCAGGCAAACAATAATTTAGATGCACGGCCCTGTTTATAAAAAAATGTAAGAGAAGCGCTGCAGGAGAAGGTTTCCCCGAGACAGCCAATATGGCACATTACTGACATCAGAAACATCAAGGAGCTTGTCATGTCAGAATCCAAAATCTACCCGGTGAGCAAGGACGTTGAGTCCAGGGCACATATCAAGAATGAACAGTATATGGCGCTGTATGAAGAATCAATCGAACGACCGGAGGAATTTTGGACGCAACAGGCAAACGAATTTATTACTTGGTTTAAGACATGGGACACGCTCACAGAATCGGATTTCGCCAAAGGTGACGCGAAGTGGTTCCTCGGCGCGCAGCTCAATGCTTCCTATAATTGTATTGACCGGCATCTCGAGAACAGGGCAGACCAGGTGGCAATTATCTGGGAAGGCGACGATCCAAACGATGACGCTACTATCACCTACCGGGAACTGCATGAAAAAGTCTGCCGCATGGCCAACGTGCTGAAAAGCCGTGGCGTAAAAAAAGGGGATCGTGTGTGCATTTATATGCCAATGATCCCCGAGGCGGCATTCGCGATGCTGGCTTGTTCGCGAATCGGCGCCGTCCATTCCGTTGTATTCGGAGGATTCTCCCCCCAGGCATTGCAGGACCGAATCCTGGACTCAGATTGTCAGACGTTGATCACCGCCGATGAGGGGATAAGAGCCGCTAGAGCCATTCCGCTCAAGTCCAATGCCGATACTGCACTCGAGAAATGTCCAAACGTCCATACGGTTCTAGTAGTTCGGCGAACCGGCGCGGATGTCACCTGGGATGACAAGCGGGACATCTGGTATCACGAGGCCATAGAACATGAATCAGGTAGCTGCGAACCCGAACACATGGACAGCGAAGACCCATTGTTCATCCTCTATACCTCCGGTTCGACAGGAAAACCCAAAGGTGTCTTGCATACCACGGGTGGCTATTTACTCTACGCGGCAATGACCCACAAATATGTTTTCGACTACCACGAAGGAGACATCTACTGGTGTACTGCAGACGTCGGCTGGGTAACGGGTCATACTTATATCGTCTACGGCCCTCTTGCCAATGGTGCTACCACATTGATGTTCGAGGGAGTACCAACCTACCCGGATTCATCAAGATGCTGGCAGGTGGTGGACAAACACCAGGTGAACATTTTCTATACTGCACCTACCGCCCTTCGCGCCCTGATGGCGCAAGGTGATGATTTCTTGTCCAACACATCCAGGAAATCGTTGCGCCTTCTTGGAACTGTTGGGGAACCAATTAACCCTGAAGCATGGGAATGGTATTACCACAAGGTGGGCGAGCAAAGATGTCCCATCGTCGATACCTGGTGGCAAACTGAAACCGGTGGCATCATGATTACTCCACTACCCGGCGCGACACCACTAAAACCGGGATCAGCGACGCGGCCATTTTTTGGCGTAAAGCCTGTTTTGATGGACGCAGACGGCAACGAGATAGAGGGCGCAGGTTCAGGCAACCTTGCAATCGACCGCTCCTGGCCTGGACAAATCCGCTCTGTATTTGGTGACCACGAGCGCTGTATCGAGACCTATTATTCAGCCTATAAAGGTTACTACTTCACCGGCGATGGGGCTCGCCGAGATGAAGATGGTTACTATTGGATAACCGGGCGTGTAGATGATGTGCTTAATGTTTCCGGTCATCGCATGGGCACCGCGGAAGTTGAAAGTGCCCTGGTTCTGCATGAGAAAGTTGCAGAGGCCGCTGTGGTAGGGTTTCCCCATGAGATAAAAGGCCAGGGAATCTACGCCTACGTAACACTAATGCGCGATATTGAAGGTACGGATGAGTTAAAGGAAGAACTCAATCAACTTGTACGGACTGAAATAGGCGCGATTGCGAAACCGGATATTCTGCAGTGGGCACCCGGGCTTCCAAAGACAAGATCAGGGAAAATCATGAGACGGATTTTGCGCAAGATTGCAGAAAACGATTTGGATAATCTTGGCGACACCAGCACGTTGGCTGACCCGGCTGTAGTTGATGACCTTATCAAGAACAGTCCGGTGACGGAATAATCCTTGCCTACTGTTGTTCTGGTCCACGGGATTTGGATGAACGGATGGGATATGGCCTTGCTGGGTCGCAGACTACGAGCAGCAGGATATTCAACCAGGCGTTTTTCATACCCGAGCATCATCGAGACCATCGAAAACAATACCGACCTCCTTCACCGATTTCTGGCAGATATAGAAGACAGCGAGATACATTTTGTTGCCCACAGTCTCGGCGGTTTACTGGTGCGAAATCTTTCCGTTAAATATCCCGATGATATCAAAGGAAGGGTTGTCACTCTCGGTACGCCGCATCAGGGTAGCCAGGTTGCTGAGACGATGAGTCGTTCCAGGATTGGGTCCCTGCTTCTGGGTAAGGGCATTAAGTCGCTGCTGGTAAAATTACATGATGATAAACAAAACCCGGAAATCGGTGTTATCGCAGGTAACAAACCCCTCGGGTCAGGCATGCTCTTTGTCAGGTTAAAGAAACCCCACGACGGGACTGTTCAACTCTCGGAATCAAAATTCGAAAAGATGGCGGACTATCGCGTCGTGGCCACAAATCATATGGGGTTGTTGTTTTCCAGGTTGGTGGTAAAAGAGGTTACAACCTTCCTTAGAACTGGCCGGTTCCTGGCTGAAACTGCCTAGCGGTGACGGGGACTGGCTTAGAGAAGGACCATCCGAACGGTGACAGTCCCCTTTTTTTCACCAACAGCTAAAGCGTTGTTATCTAGCTTGCTGCTTCCTGCGTGTTTCCGTCAGAATCGTCATCATCTGATTCTTCTGGACCGGACTCATCGGTTTCCTTTGCCGGAAGTTCTTTGATGGAAAGCTCGATTCGACCACGGTCGACATCCAGGACAATTACGTCTATTTCCTGTCCTTCAGAAAGATAGTCGGTCACTTTCTCAACTCGTTCTTTTGCGATTTGGGAAATGTGAAGGAGACCGTCTTTACCCGGCAGTATGGTAACGAAAGCACCAAAATCTGCTATTTTTGCTATTTTCCCTTTATAGATTTTGCCAACTTCAGCCTCAGCTGTAATCGTCTCAATCATCGCTACGGCTGCATCCCTGGACGCTGCACCTTCTCCAAAGATCGTGATCGTACCGTCATCGTCAATATCGATAGTTGCGGCAGTTTCCTCTGTGATGGAACGAATAGTCGCCCCACCCTTGCCAATTACGTCACGAATCTTGTCAGTATCGATCTTGATGGTGACCATAGCAGGCGCGTTTTCGGACACCGTCTCGCGGGAGCGTCCGAGGACCTTGTTCATCTCATCAAGAATATGCAGACGTGCTTCTCTGGCCTGTTCCAGTGCAGTTTCCATGATCTGTGCGGTGATACCCTGGATCTTTATGTCCATTTGCAGCGCAGTAACGCCAATTGCAGTACCAGCGACCTTGAAATCCATGTCACCGAGATGATCCTCATCACCAAGAATGTCAGTCAGGATTGCGTAGTCATCATCTTCTTTTACAAGTCCCATGGCGACCCCAGCAACAGGTGCTTTAAGGGGCACACCCGCATCCATCAAAGACAAGCTGGCGCCACAAACACTGGCCATGGAAGATGAACCATTAGATTCAGTTATTTCTGAAACCACTCGAGTGGTATAAGGCCAATCTTCAGATTTCGGAAGTACCGCCTCTATTCCACGCCTGGCTAAACGACCATGACCTATCTCACGTCTCTTTGGTCCGCCGGAAAAACCAGTTTCACCAACACAATAGTGCGGGAAATTGTAGTGCAGCATAAAGTTATCCCTGTAAGATCCCTGCAGTGCATCAATAATCGCGGAATCGCGCATGGAACCCAGCGTGGTTGTAACAATCGCCTGGGTTTCCCCACGGGTGAACAACGCAGAACCGTGAGTCATGGGCAAAACACCAACCTCTACACTAATGTCGCGAACAGTTTTTGTGTTTCTTCCATCTATTCGCGGTTCGCCAGCAATGATCGCCCTGCGTACTGTTTTCTTCTCGATACCACTGAACACTTCGACTATTTCATCAGCCTCCGAACCTTGTTCACTTGCCAACTCACTGACCGCTTGCTCTCGAAGTTCTCCGAGGCGATTTTGACGGTCCATCTTTGCAGTGATTTTATAGGCTTGTGCAATTTGATCACCGAACTTGTCTGACACCGACTCAATCAAAGAGGTGTTTTCTTCGGCTGGCTGCCATTCCCAGGCCTCCTTTCCTGTTTCTGCCTTTAGTTCATTGACCGCCTTGATGACCACCTGCATTTCCTGGTGGGCAAACAACACAGCGCCCAGCATTTGATCTTCCGTCAGTTCCCGGGCTTGCGATTCAACCATCAATACCGCCGATTCCGTACCTGCCACGACCATATCCAGGTCTGAACTTTCAAGTGCCTCGAATCCAGGATTCAGCAGGTATCCATCCTGATTGAACCCGACTCTCGCCGCACCAATGGGTCCTGCAAAAGGAATGCCGGATAAGCTCAATGCCGCGGATACACCGATCATCGCCGGGATATCCGGATCAAAATCCTTATTCGCTGAGATTACCTGGCAGGTAACCTGGATTTCATTCATGAAACCCTTGGGAAACAAGGGTCGTATAGGTCTGTCAATCAAGCGGCTAGTCAGCGTTTCCTTCTCCGAAGGCCGACCTTCGCGTTTGAAGAAACCACCTGGGATTTTACCCGCGGCATAGGTCTTCTCTTCATAATTAACGGTTAGTGGAAAGAAGTCCTGATCTGCCTTTGCATTTCTTCGTCCTACTACCGCCACTAAAACAACCGCGTCCGCCATACTAACCATCACAGATGCGTTAGCTTGCCTGGCAACCTTGCCAGTTTCTATGACAACTTCATGGTCACCATAGTTGAACTTTTTACTTACTGAATTCACATTTTTCTCCAATTTTTCGTGCTTAATGCCGCAACCTGTTGCGGGTTTTTGTTATCGACGCAAACCGAGTTTCTTAATCAACCGGGTATAGCGTTCTAAGTTCTTACCTCGAAGATAGTTAAGCAACTTTCTTCGTTGACTCACCATCCTGAGTAATCCAACCCTGGAGTGGTGATCGTGACTATGCTCTTTGAAATGCCCCTGAAGCTCTTCGATATTCGCCGTTAAAAGGGCAACCTGAACTTCCGGCGATCCGGTGTCGTTCTCTGATGTACCATACTCACTGACTATTTCAGATTTTCTTGTGGTCGACAATGCCATTACTTTTTCTCCAAATAATATGCCTAAAACCACCCGTTGCTTGGTGGTCAGTTAATAGAAGCAAGTACATCCTCGCATATTTGCAGAAGCATCACAGTTTTAATCCATCACAACCAGGCGCCGTGGTGCAATCCTTCCATCTTCCAGGATCTCTCCCACGCCGATAAAAGACTCATCATCGTTTCCACCAACGCTTTCCTGGCCGGAACCGTCAGATTCTGAAAAAATTCTTACCCAACCCTCCGTTGGTGCATTAGAGGTTTGCACCGGTTGACCTTGCCGTAGATAGGACGCG
The DNA here is from genome assembly GCA_027292925.1 of Gammaproteobacteria bacterium. Lineage (GTDB taxonomy): Bacteria > Pseudomonadota > Gammaproteobacteria > Pseudomonadales > Azotimanducaceae. Next base: position 5,586 of record JAPUGI010000358.1, on the reverse strand, counting down.
GTCACTGCGGTAAGTTGAACTGAAGGCCAATTTATAACGGCCGCACTTGACGGTAGTAACTTCTCGTCAAGTGCCTGCAAACCATCCAATTCGCGCAACCGCTCAAGTTTTTCCATGGAATAGGTTTCATCAATATCAAAAGGACCTACTTCCAATCGTCTTAGCGCCACTACATGTGCGCCACATCCAAAAACTTGCCCAATTTCCTCTGCGAGACATCGCACGTAGGTGCCTTTACTACAAACGATGTCGAGCACAATTTCATCCCGTCCGTGACTGACAACTTCCATCTTGAAAATAGTCACCTGGCGGCTTTTTCTCTCTACCTCAATACCCTGACGGGCCAGCTTGTAAAGTGGTTGGCCATCAACTTTCAACGCTGAATACATGGAGGGTACTTGCGATATCACGCCTCGAAACCCGTCTAGAACGGCTTCCAGATGATCCTTTGAAATCTCCGGGACATCATCAGCGATTGACAGTATTTTGCCATCCGCGTCCCCCGTGGCCGTCACAACACCCAATTTAACGGTCGTTAGGTATCGCTTGTTTGCATCAAGGAGGAACTGCGAAAACTTGGTCGCTTCACCGAAACATATAGGCAAAACACCTGTAGCCAGCGGGTCCAGACTTCCAGTGTGGCCGGCCTTGGCCGCTTCAAAAATCTTCTTGGCTTTCTGCAGGGCGCCATTTGAAGTCATTCCCGCTGGTTTGTCCAGCAATAAAATACCATTCACGCGTCTGCCTTTACGTGGCTTCCTGCCCATCTTAACTATCCATCCGATCGCGCTTACTGGTGTCTTGCGCGATGGCATCATCAATAGCTTTCGATATTCGCGCACCATTTTCAATCGTTGCGTCGTAATGAAAGCGAAGTTTTGGCGTAGTTCGGGTGGACATCATTTTGGAAAGTTTTGTACGCAAAAATCCACCGGCCTTGTTCAACACCTCTTCAGCAGTTTTCGCACCATTTTTGGGAAGCACGGTGAAGTACACATCAGCAAACGCCAGGTCCCGGGAAACTTTAGCATCGTTAATAGTGATCATGCCCAGACGAGGGTCTTTCATTTCCCTTTGAATCAGGATCGCCAGTTCCCTTTGAATCAGGTCCGCAATCCGGCGTCCTCTACTAAATTCCCTTGGCATCTTGGACTCCGTCTACCCAATCGATCATTCGATTGCCTATAATTCTCTGGCAACTTCGCGAGTGTCAAACACTTCAATTTGATCACCGACTTTAACGTCATCATAGTTTTTGACACCTATGCCACACTCGGTGCCACTTCTTACGTCCTCGACCTCATCCTTAAAGTGGCGAAGTGACTCCAATTCGCCCTCATAAATCACGATGTTTTCTCTCAGCACCCTGATTCGCTTGCTTCTGGACACGGTCCCTTCAACAACCATGCAACCCGCAATATTGCCAAACTTTTTACTGCTAAAAACATCTTTGACTTCTGCGATGCCAACAATTTCTTCCCTGACCTCCGGTGACAACATACCCGTTAGTGCATCTTTTACATCGTCCACAAGATCATAAATTACTTTGTAGTAACGCAGGTCAATGCCGCTATTTTCAATTACTTTTTTGGCAGAGTTTTCCGCCCTGACGTTGAATCCAAATATCACAGCATCCGATGTGCTGGCATAGTTAGCATCTGATTCAGTGATACCGCCTACCCCGGAGAAAACAACATTCACTTTAACTTCATCATTCCCCAGGCTAGTTAACGACGACACGATGGCTTCCAGGGACCCACGCACGTCCGCTTTTATTACAATATTTAGCAGACTGGTCTCACTTGAGCTGAAACTCTCCAGTAGATTATCAAGACTGACTACCGGTGTTGCCAGCCGTTCATCTTTAGCTTTGATTTTCCTGAATTCAGCCACTTCTCTTGCGCGCTTCTCATCTTTTGTGACCATGAAACTTTCACCAGCGGCAGGCGTACCGTCAAGTCCCAGTACCGAGATTGGTGTAGCAGGACCTGCAGACTCTACTCGCGTGCCGCTCTCATTGTTTAGCGCTCGAATCCGCCCAAACTGTTCACCAGCAACAATAATATCGCCTTGTTTCAAGGTGCCATTTTGCACAAGAAGTGTCGCGACAGATCCTTTACCCTTATCCAGTTCTGATTCGATTACTACCCCCTGGGCTGGACCGACTACAACAGCAGTCAACTCAAGAATTTCAGCCTGCAAAGTTACCGCTTCCAGCAGGTCTTCGACGCCCTGACCCGTTGTTGCAGAAACCTGTATGAATTGCGTATCACCACCCCAATCATCGGGTATGACTTCGCGCGCGGCCAGTTCATTTTTGACTCTTTCAGGATCAGAGCCTTCCTTGTCAATTTTGTTTACTGCTACCACTATCGGTACTCCGGCGCCTTTGGCATGGGCAATGGCTTCTTCGGTCTGTGGCATGACACCATCGTCGGCGGCCACAACAAGAATGACAATGTCAGTAGATTTTGCTCCACGGGCTCGCATGGCAGTAAAGGCAGCATGGCCCGGTGTATCGATAAAGCAAATCTCTCCATGACTGGTATCTACCCGGTAAGCACCAATATGCTGGGTAATGCCACCTGCTTCACCGCTCGCAACTTGCGAATCACGTATAAAGTCAAGCAGAGTCGTCTTACCGTGATCTACGTGACCCATTACGGTAACCACAGGCGCTCGTGGTTTTGCTTCATTTTCGTATATCAACTCATCTTCAAGAGATTTTTCAACTGCATCAGCATCAACAATTTTGATGGAGTGTCCAAATTCTTCCACAACTAGTATTGCTGTATCCTGGTCAATCGCTTCGTTGATATTTACCATCACACCAAGATTCATCAACGTCTTGATGACGTCGGTAGCCTTTACGGACATACGTTGTGATAGTTGCTGCACGGTAATCGATTCACCTAGCTCCACTTCACGCACCTGATCTTTCGTTGGCGCCTGAAATTTATGCTGAGGTCCTATGGGCTTTGCGATCACTGGACGTTTTGGTCTTGCCCCTGCAGTTAAGCCTAGTGTTGCAGTTCCATCTTTAGCAACATCAGAGGCTTCTTCATCTAGAATTTCCTCAACTTCATCCTCAAGGATCTCCTCAACCCGGCGCTTACGATCACCGTGCGCCGACTTCTTCACCTGCAGGTCCTCTTCGTCAAGGTCATGTCGGTCCCGCTTATCTTTCCTGGTACTGACCTTGCTCTCTTGCAGTGCTTCAACTTCACTCGCTTTCTTGCTTTCAGCTCTTGTTGCCGCTTCTTTTGCACTACGTTCTGCACGGTCCGCTGTCCTTTTAGCTGCTTCCTCGCGTCTTTTTTCCGCCTCGGCTTCCAATTCAGCATGTGCCGCGCGACGTTTCGCTTCTTCATCTGAAGATTGACTCGTATCTGCAATGGAAATAGGTGTCGCTACGAGGCTTTTCAGCTCTTCATTCTCGACCGCACCCCGTCTGACATAGGTTCTTTTTTTGCGAACTTCTACATTAACGGTACGTCCTCGACCTGCACTGCCGCCAGTCTTGAGCGTGCTTAAGGTTCTGCGTTTCAGTGTTATCTTCCTCGGCGCACTTTCAGTTTCACCGTGACTTCTCTTTAAGTGTGACAATAGTTCCTGCTTTTGATCTTCATTAACAATATCTTCTTCATTTTTTTGAGGCAGCCCAGCCTCTTGCATCTGCTGCAATAAACGGTCAACAGGCGTTCCAATCGTCTCTGCCAGTTGTTTTGCCGTTACATCAGGCATCTAATCTTCCTCAATGGTCCATCAAGCTTTTTCAGCCTGATCATCTTCAAGCGCTGCTTCTGCGTCTTCAAACCAGGGTGCCCGGGCTGTCATAATAAGTTCGCCAGCTCGCTGTGAAGTTAAGTCTTCGATATCCATAAGATCATCAATTGCCTGCTCCGCTAGATCTTCCATGGTGACTACCCCTATTGCTGCTAGCTGGAATGCAACCCGTGTGTCCATTCCTTCCATTTCCAATAAATCAGCAGCAGGCTCCGTCTTACCAATTTCCTCTTCACTGGCAAGTTCCAGGGTAGTCAGGGCATTTTTTGCCCTGCTTCGTAGTTCTTCCACCATCTCCTGATCGAAGCCTTCGATGGCAACCATCTCCTCAATGGGAACATAGGCAATTTCTTCCAGTGTAGTGAATCCTTCTTCTACAAGTACGATCGCCACATCTTCATCGACATCAAGTTGCCCCATGAAGCCTTCCATAATGGTGCCAGCTTCCTGCTCGTGTTTTTCGCTGGCTTCTTCTTCCGTCATGATGTTGAGGTTCCACCCTGTAAGTTCGCTGGCGAGTTTTACATTCTGGCCTCCACGACCAATTGCCTGAGCAAGGTTTTCCTCTGAAACCGCGATATCCATACTTTTCGTTTCTTCATCTACGACAATTGAAACAACTTCAGCAGGTGACATTGCATTGATCGCCAGTTGCGCAATGTTGTCATCCCACGGAACAATATCAATTCGCTCATTGCTAAGCTCCCCGGAGACCGCTTGTACTCTCGAACCCCTCATACCGACGCAGGCACCTACCGGATCAATACGTCCATCGTTAGTTTTCACAGCAATTTTAGCCCGTGAACCCGGATCCCTTGCGGCGCCAAGGATTTCGATTATGCCATCTGATATTTCTGGTACTTCAATCTTGAACAATTCAACCAACATTTTTGACGATGTGCGCGTCAATGCTAATTGCGGACCACGAGCTTCCGGTCGCACTTCTTCTAACAAGGCACGCAACCTGTCGCCAACCCTGAAAGTTTCTCTGGGAATCCATTCTTCCCTGGGTAGAAGGGCTTCAGCATTGTTGCCCAGGTCCATTATTACTGCTTCCCGGGTAACCTTCTTTACCTGCCCGTTGATCAGTTCGCCAACACGGTTCCGGTAGGCATCGACAACCTGTGCACGTTCCGCTTCCCGGATTTTTTGAACAATGACTTGTTTAGCAGTCTGGGCAGCAATTCTGCCAAATTCCACCGACTCAATTGGTATCTCGTAAAAATCACCGATTTCCAGGTTCGAGTCTTTCTCCTTCGCTTCTGTCAATGACATTTGCGCATCGGGAAATTCCATTTCTTCTTCATCGTCTACCACTTCCCACCGGCGAAACGAATCGTATTCCCCCGTTTCCCTATTTATGGAAACTCGAAGTTCCACCTCATCGGAGTAACGTTTCTTGGTTGCCGACGCCAAAGCAAGCTCCAACGCTTCAAAGATGATGTCTTCCGACACACCCTTCTCGTTGGAAACCGACTCTACTACTATCAGTATTTCTTTGCTCATTGCAATGCCTCACACATCACAAGTGGTAGTTCTCCACTTGATCTTTTTTACGATGGCTAGATCTCAGGGATGATATTGGCTCTTTCAATATCACCAAACGGAAAGAGTATTTCTTCATCATCATTTGAGCGGAGGACAACGTCCTCTTTTTTTATGCCACACAACAATCCAATAAATTTTCTTCGTCCTTCATAGGGCTTGCGTAACTTAAGTTTCACTCGAGCCCCTTTGAAGACTTCATATTGCTCCAACTTAAACAGCCTTCTATCCAAACCCGGCGAAGATACCTCCAGG
>JAPUGI010000357.1 GCA_027292925.1 Gammaproteobacteria bacterium | reverse complement strand
CCTGGGTTGAGGATATTCTCCGGGTCAAAACTCGTTTTTACACGCTGCTGTAGTGCCGCAAGTGCAGGATCCATGGGTGAGAATAACCCTGCCTGTTTTTTTATTTCATCAGGCGCTTTGTACAGGACAGCACTGCCACCGTGATTGGCGACATGTTCCCGTAACCTTTGTATGTTATTGACAGCATCTGCTAGCGGTAGTCCAATCCAGAACCAGGCACCAGCGGCATCGGCATGCCACTGACATTTTTCAACACTAATTAATTGCTCTGACAGGGTAGCGGCTGAGGCAGGCGGAATAGAAAGTTTCATTACGACCGCTAGAGCCCTGAGGGCACTGACGTTATTTACATTTCGCCAGATCTCGACAGATTCTTCATCAACAATTTTCGTGATCTGTGGTTCGTTAGATAGAATATTATTCAGATCCTGAATGCGTGCATCCACGGAGGTTCGTGATCCTTCAAATCGAATCAGACAGGTGCTTGTGATTTTGTCCTGGAGTGATGTGGATCCGGGAACAACTGCGCCTGGTAAAAATGCGAGACCTGATGCCTGCAAGGGACTTCGGGCGAGCTGAGACAGAAGCTGTAAACCAGAATTTATCGAGAGACCCGAAATCACCACGCTGGTTGAGAAAGATGGTTTCGGCAAAACCTTGAAGCTTAGTTCGCTTAACACTGAAAGCGTTCCCCAGGAACCGCTCAGGACTTTACTCAAGTCATAACCGGTTACATTCTTGATAACATTACCGCCTGATTTATATAACTCTCCGCGACCGTTTACGGCCTTGAATCCCAGCAGGTGGTCCCGGGCTGCGCCAGCCTGAAATCGCCTGCTACCAGAGTTGTTTGCCATAAATACGCCGGCAATGGTACCGGCTCCAGCTTCGGAATCATAAAGCCCGCCAAGATACGCAGGTTCAAAAGCAAGATGTTGATTTTGATCGGAAAGAAGTTGCCTGATTTCAGCCAGAGGAGTACCAGCCCGGGCACGCATCACCAGTTCTGCAGGTTCATAGTCAATGATGCCTGTAAAGGCAGACATTGATACACGAATATCCACCTCAGGCTTGTAGCCAAACCCTGCCCTGGTGTTTGTGCCTGCAATAGAAAAGCATTTATTCCCGGCGAGCCCATACTGTATTAACTCGATCAGCTGCTTATCATTTTCCGGTTTAACGAGTTCGGGCATCAGAAGCGCGGAATATCAGGAAAGGGTAATTTGCCCTTATGCACATGCAGGCGCCCGAGTTCTGCACATCGATGTAATGTGGGAAACATCTTGCCCGGATTAAGATAGCCTTCAGGATCGAATGCACATTTGACACGTTGTTGTTGATCCAGATCGAACTTGGAAAAATATTCAGGCATTAAATCACGCTTCTCTACTCCAATGCCGTGTTCACCCGATAATACGCCACCCACTTCAACACACAATTTGAGTATGTCGGCACCAAACTGCTCGGCTTTTGCCATTTCGTCATCGATGTTGGCATCGAAAAGAATGAGAGGGTGCAGGTTGCCATCACCGGCATGAAAAACATTTGCGACTCGAAGCCCGTACTGTCGCGATAATTCGGACATTTTTGTAAGAACATGGGAGAGTTTTTTCCTGGGGATGGTGCCATCCATACAGTAATAGTCAGGAGAGATTTCACCCAGTGCGGGGAAGGCAGCTTTGCGACCGGCCCAGATACGCAGGCGTTCTTCATCACTTTCACTGACTTTAAAAGACCGGGACTGGCATCGCTCAGCTATGTCCCTTACAACATTGATGAGTTCTTCTACTTCGGCTTGTGGTCCATCAAGTTCGATTATCAACAAGGCAGCACAGTCCAGTGGGTAGCCAGCATGGCAAAAGTTTTCCGCAGCCCTGATGGCAAGTTCATCCATCATTTCGATACCTGCAGGAATAATCCCAGCGGCAATAATATCTGCGACACATTGACCTGCCGTTTCGTTACTGGGAAATCCCACTAGCATTGCCCTCACAGACTGTGGCGACTGCAATATTCGAACCGTGACTTCAGTGATGACGCCGAGCAAGCCTTCAGAGCCAGTGAGCACTCCCAGCAGGTCATATCCTTCGGCATCCATATATTTCCCGCCAAGACGAATTACCTCTCCGTCCATAAGTACGACTTCCACACCCAGTATATTGTTTGTGGTAAGGCCATATTTCAGACAATGCACGCCACCGGAATTTTCGTTGACATTGCCACCGATGGAACAGACGATCTGGCTTGAAGGATCGGGTGCATAATAGAAACCTTCATCTTCCACAGCAACGCTAATAGCCAGATTGGTGACGCCTGACTGAACGATGACACAACGGTTTTCGTAATCAATGTCGAGGATGCGATTGAACTTGCCCATGGTCATGACAATTCCGTCCTCTAATGGTAAAGCACCTCCGGAAAGTGAGGTTCCGGCGCCACGGGGGACTACCTTCACCTGCAACTTTGAACACAGTTTGAGTATTTGCGAGACCTCGGAAGTATCCTCTGGTAGTACAACAAGCAAGGGCAATTGCCGATAGGCCGTTAGACCATCAGATTCGTAGGCCCGCAAAGCCGAAGAATCAATGACTATTTGCTCTAAACTCAGAATTTTACCCAGCTCATCTATGAGCTCGTCTCGACGAGCCAAAACGGCTGGATCTGGGGTGGGCATTTTCATGATTTTTCTATCATCAACATTTGATCCGATATTATATGGCTCGATCTATAAGAGTGAAAAGTCTGCTTTTATTGTAATTCTAAATCATTGTTCTGAATATTTGTGCAGTTAGCGTCATTCCCGCCCCCGCCTTCGCGAGGACAGGCTCCAGCGGGAATCCAGTCTAAACGATGTACCGCTTGTAAGCATGCCCCGTACTCCGATACGGGGGCGGATCCCGTATGCAAGTACGGGACATGCTTATTTCACTGGATATCGGGTCAAGCCCGGTATGACAGGTAACTTGTATATGTTCAGGTATTCGGATCACTTATTTAATTCGCAGGTGCGGGTGTATACCAGATCGGTGATGTCCAGGCCATTTCCTGAATAACGTGTCTGGAATTATCCTCACAAACCTCAGGCCTGTCTGTTTCCT
>JAPUGI010000356.1 GCA_027292925.1 Gammaproteobacteria bacterium | reverse complement strand
GACACCAATGCGAACCTGCTTGTCACCCAATATTCGGGCCAGCACGGCCTCCCATCTGTTGGGACCTGAATCTTCCCATGTCTGTACGTTTTCTAACCAGGTCATCGCCCCAACCATTTCGCTTTCCATCAGCGGCGTTATAACGACCGGGTCTTCATCAGCGTAGACCAGCAACATTGTAGGGCGTCCAAATTCGATCGAGAGGTAGCCCCAAAATCCGGCTAGATAGGCAATGGAGGATTCATCGGTCATGATGGCAACTCGATGACCAGCTGCTTTCAAATCAGACTGAAATAGCGCCAGACGGTTACGGGCTTCATTTAACATTTGGTTTTCTTCCTCGGAAAAAAGTTATTGATACTGGATATTTTCTTTTACTGACTGTAAGCGGGCTTCAGGACACACTAAATGGAGATTTGACCTTCAAGAAAAGTGATCGCTGATCCAGCGAGACGCACTCGATCCTTGTCAAATTCGCAATAGATGACGCCGCCTCTGGACGACAGTTGTCTGGCCTTCATATTCGAGATGCCCAATCTTTCCGACCAGAAAGGGGTCAAACAGCAATGAGCGACACCAGAAACTGAGTCTTCCGGTACGCCGTTCGCTGGAGCAAAGAAGCGGGAAACAAAGTCAAATTCAGTCGAACCTGGTGCGGTTACTATGACTGCCGGGAGGTCGAGATTTGCCATTGCGACAAAATCAGGTTCCAGGCCAGCAACCGTATCTTCATTATCAAATACACAAAGATAATGCTTGCTGGCCAGGACTTCACGGGGTGTCTTCCCAAGAGCAGACTCCAGGGCGGTTGTGCCAGGAACAGGGTGGGGCACCAGGGCGGGCATGTCGATGATGAGACTGTTCCCATCACGGCTGACGACCATGTCACCTGTCGGATTGAGGAATTTCACCTGTTGCATTTCCGGTCGTATGCGATCGAGTATCAGATGGCCTGCGGCCAGGGTCGCATGGCCGATCATGTCGACCTCTCGAACAGGTGTAAACCAGCGAATTTCGAAGACATCTCCGTTCGGAACGAAAAAAACGGTTTCTGAGAGGTTCATTTCCTGAGCAATTGCCTGCATTGTGTCGTCAGCGATCCAGGCGTCGAGCGGGCAAACCGCTGCGGGATTTCCAGTAAGCGTCCGCTCAGCGAATGCGTCGATAATGAACATATCTAGTGTCATGGGGTTACGCATGGCTAATCCATCGACTGCCATTTCGCGTCGGGCTGAACGACGATATTACCAAAGTGCGCCTTTTGCCTGAAGGCTTTCTGAGCTTCGTGAAACCGTGAAAGCGGGTATGTATCGGCGAGCAGTGGCTTCAGCTTGTCGGCCTCGATCAATTTAACCAGTTTTTGAAAACAGGCCCGAGTACCCTGTGAAGAACCATGCATCTCCAGGTGCTTCAAATATAAAGTCCTCAAGTCCAACTGGACATTAGGTCCTGCCATGGCACCACCGGTTGCATAACGCCCCTCAGCTTTGAGGAGATTGATGACATCGCGAAAGAGCGGACCTGCGACGACGTCCAACACGACATCAATCGGCCGGTCGCCAATCGCTGATTGAACGGCTTCGATTAGACTCCCATCATCCCTGACGACTACAGCTTCGGGGTCGAGTGTTGTTACGGCGTCAACCTTCGATTGTGATGTGATTGCTATCGGATGGGCGCCTCGGGCCTTGCAGAGCTGCACCAGCGCCGATCCGACACCACCTGAGGCTCCAGTTACAAGCGTCAATTCACCCTCGGCAACTCGTGCACGGTCTATCATCTGTTCAGCTGTCATATAGGCACAACAGAAGGTTGCCAGTTCCGGGTCAGTCATCTTGGATTGAATAGGATAGGCGTTCTCAGAGGGGACGGTGACATATTCGGCATACCCGCCATTACGCCCGTGGCCGATGTAATCAACATCCACTAAACTGTCAGTTTCCGTATTGTAGATTGAGAAATCGACGAGAATCCGCTCACCGATGCGCTTGCTGTCCACACCTGCCCCGACCGCGACAATGTGCCCGACCGTATCGGTGCCCTGGATCCGTGGAAACTCGAGCGTCGACTTATGACCTCGACGCCAGGTGGCCGTTGCATCTGGATCGTCGTCGGTGCCGTAGGCGCCCTCACGTACCCAGACATCGGTATTGTTCATGCCGCAGGCCGTGACCTCGAGCAGAACTTCGCCGGAGGTTGGAACCGGCACAGGATGGTCGTCGACGACGACCAGTTTTTCAGGGCCGCCGTGCCCTGTGAGAAGAACGGCTTGCATAGTTTCAGGTATTGACATTGTTTGAAATCCCTCGGTTAAACGATGCTCTACTATAGCCGGCACTAGAATTTTCGGACAAACTATGCTTTCTAACGTGATAAGATAGATTTTCTTATTTGTACCTTTTCTCCAGGCTGATATGCGTAGACTTCCACCATTAAATTCTTTGCGAGCGTTTGAGGCAGCGGCACGATGGCTAAGTTTTGCTAATGCTGCAGAAGAACTTTTTGTAACTCCGGCAGCAGTCAGTCAGCAAATAAGACAACTGGAAGATTATCTGGGCATTACCCTGTTTCATCGTATGACTCGGTCGGTAAGACTGACTGAAGAAGCCAAGGCAGTTTTGCCCCTGATGACGGAAGGTTTCGATAAGCTGGCCGAAGCTGTTAACCGTTTGGTCCAAGAAGAAGAAACGGGACTCTTGACGGTCAGTACAGCACCAACCTTTGCAGCAAAGTGGCTGCTTCAGCGCCTGCCAGATTTCTCCGACAGGTATCCTGATATTGATTTACGTTTGCACTCTTCCCGAGTTCCTGGGGAATTTGAACAAGATGGCATTGATATTAGTATCCGGTTAAGCACAGGCGATTACCCGCGTTTACATTCTGCGCGGGTTTTTGGTGAAGAATTCAGCCCTGTCTGCAGCCCCAGTCTTTTAGCTGGCGCGAACCCCTTACGTACGCCAAAGGACCTGAAGAACCATCACCTGCTCCATGTAGACTGGGGCGATCTCAACATTCCCTTACCCGATTGGCGTATGTGGACCAAGATGGCTCGTGTCGAAGATATTGATCTTGACCACGGCCCTCATTTCACCGTTGAAAGCATGGCTATTGATGCGGCGATCAATGGCAATGGAGTTGCCCTGGTCAGCCACCATGCTGCAGCGGGGGACTTGCAAGTCGGCCGTTTGGTTCGGCCCTTCGAATTAGCTTTGCAGGCGGATTTTTCATATTGGCTGGTGTGTCCCCTCGAATACCTGCGCCGCGCGAAGGTGAAAGCTTTTTGTGATTGGCTTCTGGATGAAGCGGCAAAAGACACTATGGATGAATCGAGCAAGAAATTATCACATTAAATAACTGACATGGGGGCAATGCGCCGATATAGATTTACATCGAATCATAGGGGTCAGTGTTGATTGATTTCAGTTTTTATCCTAGCGTCTGAAAGTGGCCGAAAGCACTAGTTCCCGGTAGTAATATGAAGGTCTGCTGACAGGAAATTGCCTGGCTAAGAGGTATGAGTTTTTAAAATTCGAGGTTCACCACCAACCGTAGGCAGTGATTTCTCCAAAGCAGCCACTCGGATTTTAGCGGTCAACGGCCGGAGTCGACCCAACTCGGACACTTAACATCACGCTCGGAACTTATTTAAAAATGCAGTGCTTGGTGTAATCTTTTGCTTCATTTGCAGT
>JAPUGI010000355.1 GCA_027292925.1 Gammaproteobacteria bacterium | reverse complement strand
AGTTCAAAGGAGTGATAAACGTGGATTTATTGAGTGTCATCAGGCGCTGGCATCTCCGAGATGGGCGATCCATCCGGGAGATAACCCGGCGCACCGGCTTGTCCCGGAATACCATACGCAAGTATCTGGCCAGCGGCGTCGTTGAGCCGCACTACCCCAAACGCAAAAGCCCAAGCAAGCTGGACCCCTATGCCAAGATGCTGCTGGGTTGGCTGAAGCGGGAGTCAAAACGCTCGCGCAAACAACGGCGCAGCGTTAAGCAGTTGTACTATGACCTGGTGGAGCTGGGTTACGCCGGCTCCTATGACCGTGTGGCGGCCTTTGCGCGCCAGTGGCGCCAGAGTCAGCAGGAAGCCAGGCGCACGGCCAGCAAGGGTACGTACGTGCCGCTGGTATTTGCACCAGGCGAAGCCTTTCAGTTCGACTGGAGTGAAGACTGGGCCAGGATCGCCGGCAAGACCACCAAACTGCAGGTCGCCCAGTTCAAGTTGTGCCGCCCCCAACAATGTTGACTACCTGGCGCAGCCCATTGCTGAGGTGCTGTAGGGTCTGGGCGACCCCGACTGGGCGTCCCCGACGAATCAGCGTGCCCTTCGGGTATTATTCGACCAAGGGCTCAGCGGTGACGATTACGCCGTCGGTATCCGCATAAAGGTAGTCGCCGCTGTTGAAATCAACGCTGCCAAAGGACAGGGGCACATCTTTTTCACCCCTGGTGGCAGGGATATACTTGCGCGGGCAGGTGCCCAGGGCATATAAAACGACGGGAATGTCTTTGATCTGAAAGGTATCCCGGATGTAGCCATTGACGATGATGCCCGCATAGTTACTCTGGCGTGCAAATTTCATCAGGTTTTCGCCAACGACGGCAAAATAGGCTTGTTCTACATCGACGACGACAACTTTGCCTGTGCCATCGGTGTCTCTTAACAGTGTGATGAGGTCAGAGTTGTTCCTGTCCAGTTTCAGGGTGACTACTTGGCCGTGACATTTGTCGGCACCGCCGTAGTTTCGGTAGCCCGGATCCAGAACAGAAACCCTGTCGCTGTACTCGTCACAGATATCTGCCGTAAAAAAGGTCATAGATGCTATACCGTCCTCTGATTTGCGCCGGAATTCTAGCACCGGAACGCCGATTCGACATAAATATTTGATATCCTTGCGCTGTTGCTGTGTCAGAGGCACGGCGCACATAACTCTATCAGGCGTAAAAAAGCGATGAAGGTAGTAACAGGCGTAGTGGGTAACGATATCCACGTGGTCGCCAATCGGCTCATTGATCTCTCTCTGCAGGCGAGGGGGTATGAGGTGTTCAATTTGGGTGTGAATACGCACCTGGAGGAATTCTTCGATGCGGCCGTGGAAACCGGCGCCGAGGTGCTGATGATTTCATCTCTGAATGGTGAAGCAGAGGGGTGGGGCCGGGAGGTCAAGTTACTTAAAGCCAAATACAAAAATCTGGACGATCTGATCATGATGATTGGTGGCAATCTGGTGGTCGGTAGCGGCAATACTGAGGATATCGTGGCCCGATACAAGAAATATGGCTTTGACCTGGTTTGTCACCAGGTAGACCTGAATACTGGGCTCGACCTGCTGCAAGACCTGCTGGAAGAGAGATGTAAGTCATGAGCTTGTTGCAGGAAGAGAGAGAAATCATCCTCAGCAATGAGTATGTCGATGCCTTTGATTTTGACGAGGTGGCCGAGTTCGTCAGCAACGCCAGTAAGGAGCTGTTCATATCCCACCACTTTAAAAAGCGGGAGAAAATGCTGGTTCAGCCCCGGGGCGGTTTTCCAACTTATCAACAGCAATACGCCCTCTACGAGTTTTTCGTCGACGCCAATGTGGATGTGTTGCCACTGACCATTGATTCAAATACCCGGCTCAACGATTACGGCACGGCCAAGAAAATGCTTCGTTTGAGCGAAGAAAATGACATGGACATGCTCAATGGCTACCCGTTGGTGACCCATGGTTATCGAACCACGCGCAAGATGATCACTCATTTCAATAAACCGGTAAGCTTGAGGCACGGCACGCCCGACGCCCGCTTGCTTATCGAAACCGCAATTGCGTCGGGCATCTTCGAGATAGAAGGCGGGCCCATTACCTACCTTTTGCCCTATTCAAAGAATTTTCCTTTAGATAAAGCCTTTCTGTATTGGAAGTATGTTGAGCGGGTTTGTGCCAATTATTCAGAACTCAATGAGCCGATAAACAGGGAATCATTTGGTCCACTGACGGCAACATTGGTGCCGCCTTCCATCACCATTGTCATTCAGTTACTGGAGATGCTGCTGTCACTGGAGGAGGGCGTTAAATCATTCTCAGTTTCCTTTGCTCAACAGGGCTCAATGAACCAGGATATTGTGACTGGTGCGGTGATTAGGAAATTGGTCAAACACTATGCCGCAGAAATTGATTGCGCGGACGCTGCCATAAACCTGGTCTATCACCAGTGGATGGGTGCCTTCCCCACCAACAAAGATTTTGCCGAACAGCTTATCAACCTCTCCACGGTCATCGCATCGATGGTGGGTGCTGACAAAATCATCACCAAAACCCGGGAGGAGGCTACCGGTATTCCGACCAAGGAGGCCAATGCAAAAACCGTCGCTGACACACAATATTGCCTGCGCATCCTCAATGGCTTGCCCAGCGTTGTTGACGAAGAGGAAGAAGAGATGCTCACCCTGGAGGTGAAAGCCATTATGGAAGCGGTGTTTAATGACCCCGCGGATACCCTGTGGCGCAAAGTCTTTAACTCCATCAAGAATGGCGTCATCGACGTGCCTTTTTCACCCCATATCATCAACCAGAATCAAATGATCACCATCCGGGACGCCAATAAAAATATCCGCATCATTGAAAGAGGGAATGTACCTATTCCCGACCGCTGTTATGAGTTTGAAAAAGCCCAATGCGACCTGAGCAAAGACACCACCAGCATAGTCAATGACATCATTCACGATATAGGAATCATGCAGTGGTGAGCGATTCAAAGGAAAAATTGCTGATTGACGTTGGCAGCACCTACTTCAAGGTCAGCACCGCTGCAACGATTGAGCAGCACCTCAGGGACTTCAACAAGGACATCCTGGACGACTTGAGGAGCAAGTGCGGTGAAATAATCAGTCGCTTCGAGAAAGACGACGTCCATATTTGCTCCTCGGCCAATGGTGGCCTGAGTACGCTGATTATCGGTGTCACCAACTCATTCTCGTTGAAGTATGCAACCAATATCGCCTTTAACTCTGGCATCAATATCATCGACACCATTCTCTACCAGGATATCGAGGTGTATTCACTGCCCAGTGATCTGATTGACGTGGTGATCATCGTCGGCGGTGTCGACACACACGCTGAGCTGTTTAGCGAGGGCTTGTATAACTACCTGGCGCAACTCAACTACTCCAATTTAGTGTTTGCCGGCAGCGCGCAGGACGCGGCGCAAATAGAAGAAAATCTCGAAAATGTTGTGGTATTGCCTAATATTGTCGATGACAGGCTGCACATTGTAGAAGAGCACCTGAAAGACTATTTAACCAACCTTTACCAACAGGACATTGAAGGTAAGGAAGACATCAAACATCTCTACGACATCACCGCCAATCAAATATTTTCAACACCCTATATTGTTAACAGGGCGCTGCCGATGATTGCCGCGAGGTTTTCTGTCGCCAATCCCTTTATTCTTCTCGACATTGGCGGCGCCACAACAGATATTCACTACTCGAAGGATTTGGTTGATGACAATATCGTCACTGAGAACGAGTACGACCGACTCGTGTTTAAAAGACTGGGCGTGTACAAATCGAAACAGTCATTGATACTTGCAGCGCAAGATAATGAATTTGTTTATGAGTTGCTCATGCACCTGAAAGTCACGGAAAACATCTTCGAGGAGCAAAGTGAAAAGGCGACAAAAATACTCATGCAACTCGCTATTTTTTTGGTGTTGTGCAAAATCTCGCACTACAAAAAGACTTATATCAACCTGAAGCTACTCGCCATCAATTCCATTGTGTTAACAGGCGGTATTACCAAAGTCCTGACGGTGGAAGAGATCGAAATGATTATCGCTTTTTTCTACAAGAAAATTCTTACCTCCGACCATAATCCCGTGACTATCCTGGATAGTAACTATGATATTTGGACACTCGGAGCAATGGGGAATCAGTCATGTCAATAAACTGTATACGAACACTGCTCGAGGATGCGGTACAGAGCCACAGCGATAAAACCGTCCTGGTTTTGAACGAAGCAAGCATGACTTACGCTGAGCTGTTCAGCAAAGTCAATCAAGTGGCTTGCTATTTGGCGGAACTGGGCCTGCCAAAAAACTCCCGTATTGGTGTTTATTCCAATAAAGACATTGAGCAAGTGATTGCCATACTCGGCATTTTGTCTACCGACTATGTATTGGTGCCACTGACAAAGCTGTTAAAGCCGGAGCAGGTCGAGTACATCATTAACGATTGTGACATCAAATGTATTATCACTGACAAGCTCAAGCTGGAGAGCATTGAAGAAATTGATTTTGACGGCCACATCATTTCCTATGAAACCGCTGGCACAGATGTTGCCTCTTTTGATGAGATCTACAAGTACTACAACAAGCCTTATTCCTGCGACATCAGTGGTCACAATAACGCGGTCATCACCTATTCGTTTGGCTTGTCGGGAACACCCAAGGGCATTGTGATATCGCATCGAAACCTGATCGATTCTGCGCGTGCTGTCTCTCAGTATTTGGAATTGGATCAGGACGACATTATTTCCGGCTTGCTGATTTTCAATCTCGACTACGGTCTCAACCAGATATTCTGCACGTTTTACAAAAAAGCGACCCTGGCGTTACACCGATTTATTCTGCCGGAAGATTTCTTCAACCACCTTATCGACGACCAGGTCACCGTGATACCGCTGATGCCCGTCAATATCTCGCAGATGTTTGATGACGAGTTGCACAGAACGCCAAGTGCGGAGCTTTTTAACAGCGTAAAAACCATTACCTCTTCGGGTGGCAACGTCACCGCGAAGATGATTAGCGATTGCAAACAGACATTCCAGCAGGCCGATTTTTACTCTATGCACGGGCTTACCGAGGCTTTTCGCTCTACCTACCTGGATCCTTCGCAGGTCAAGATCAGGCCGGACTCCATCGGCAAGCCCATCCCCGATGTTGAGCTCTATGTCATCAATGAGGATGGCAAGGAATGTGCAACCCGCGAAGTGGGCGAGTTAATCCACCGGGGCGGCTATATCTACCGGGGTTTCTGGAATGCGCCGGAGGAAAATGAGCAGCGCTTCAAGTCAATCGAGATCCTGAAAGATGTCATCGACCTGGAAGGCCAGTTAACCGATGAAATTGTTGTTGCTTCAGGCGACTATGTTTACAAAGACGAAGAGGGCTACTTCTACTTTGTCTCCCGCCATGATGACATGATCAAAACCAGGGGCTTTAGGGTTTCGCCCTACGAAATTGAGTCCGTGGTAAGGGAAAATATCCCTCAAATAGATCAGTGTGCTGTCTTTGCTATCGACAACGAGCTTATCGAAGAAGAGATCGTTCTCGTGTACTCAGCAGCTAATGAGATAACCGAAAAAGAGATACTCTTTGAGCTGAAAAAACACCTGGCGTCCTACATGATACCCGGCAAAGTGGTGTATAAAAAATCTCTGCCCTTAGTGCAGAGCGACAAAAACCAGGTTAACAAAGACGAGCTGAAGCGAGAACTGGCTGGGTAGTTGAGGACGATCAACTCCTTCGCAATGTTCCTTCGGGTTCATTCAATCCAGAAACGGGCGCCGCTCATGGCGGCCCGGTCCAGTTCAATCACACCGCCTGAAGGGGACGAACACAAGGCGGTACGCACCCCGCGTTTGGCATCGACAACGGGATTCGACACTGGCAGGGCGAACTTTTCACCGTAGGTTAGCAGGGCTTCATTGAGATCCCGCACAGCCAGCACCACCCGCTGAATGCCCGACAAAGCCGACGCCGGGATATCTGCATTCTGGCCGGGAGGCAGCAACCCAGCAAGGGAATTGGTCGGGTAAATCCTGATTAATACACCGTAGGTTGAGTTGGGGTGCGCATCGCGGCCGCCGGCGCCGGCCATGAGGGGCAAGACGTTCAGCCCCCGTTTCAACAAACCCTCGGCTTCCAGGTCGGGATCGGCGGCTTCAAGCATGAGCGCAAAATGGCCCTCACCACGGCGGTCTATGAAGCCCTGCAGGCTTTGACTCAGGGGGGTGTCCGGATTACCCGGCGACATAATCTCTATGTTGCTACCATCCTCGGGTGTGCAGAACGCCAACTTGGCACCCAGGCTCTCCACGGTCTGTGTGCTCAGATCAAACACCGGCATTCCCAGCTCGTCGCTGAATACAGAGATAGTCGAGGCGAAGTCTTCGACGGCGATTCCTGCTTCTTGAACCAGTATCAAGCCACACTGGATGTGTGTGATCGCCCCGAACCGCAGAGCGAGTACGAAGGCAAGTTCTCTATCTACCACTGCATAGCGGCGGCTCTGAGCGACGGTCGGGTTGAGTTTGAGTCTTTTTCTGACGAGAGCCGGACGCGATTGTCGGCGCTGCGTCGAAAAATCACAGTGTAGCTTGCCGAGCCATACAAATCGGCCTACCCGGACAAATTCTTGCCCCCCATCTCCAACTGGGTGCGGGTAAAGTTCTTTGCCGCCATCTGTGCTATCTGTCGGGCCATTCGATATTCACGGGCCAGGTAGAACTTCCCCAGCGGGATTTGTGGGTAAGGGGCCGCGCTAGCGGTGCCACATACCCTCACCAATAAACGCGCCTGAGCCGGTAGCATAG
>JAPUGI010000354.1 GCA_027292925.1 Gammaproteobacteria bacterium | reverse complement strand
CCATCAAGGGTGTCATCAGCATGATCAGGAAGCTGATGAATGAGTATCCAGATAGCCATCTTGCGGTGGTGTTTGATGCGAAAGGAAAGACATTCCGCAACGAAATTTACCCGGAATACAAAGCCAATCGCCCATCAATGCCGGATGAATTGCGCAGCCAGATCGCACCAATCCATGAAATAGTTAAGCACATGGGAATTCCGCTGTTGATTGTTGATGGCGTGGAGGCGGACGACGTTATCGGTACCCTGGCCAGACAGGCGACAGATGCAAAAATGAATGTGCTCGTCTCTACCGGGGATAAAGACATGGCACAATTGGTCAATGAACACATCACGTTAATTAACACCATGACAGATTCCGTCATGGATATTGATGGCGTTGTTGATAAATTTGGCGTGCGTCCTGACCAGATTATCGACTATCTGGCGTTGGTTGGAGACACCTCAGACAATATCCCGGGTGTTCCCAAATGCGGACCGAAAACAGCGGTCAAGTGGTTAGCTGCTTATGAATCTTTGCAGGGTGTTATGGATAGTGCTGATGAGGTTAAAGGTAAGGTTGGCGAGTATTTACGTGAGTCCATTGCGTTTCTGCCCATGTCTTATGAGCTCGCCACCATCAAACAGGACGTGTCACTGGAACAGAGTGTTGTTGATCTGAAAATTTCCGAAGCTGACGAATCCATGCTGAAGGAATTGTTTACAGATCTTGAATTTAAGCTCTGGGTGGAGGAGTTGTCCGATGTAGAGACGGAGCCTTCAGAAGCAGCTGTGGCCAGGGCTGATTATGAAATTGTATTCACGGAAGAAGAACTGGATAAATGGATTGAAAAACTATCCACAGCCAGTTGTTTTGCCTTTGATACTGAAACCACAAGTATCGACTATATGAAAGCTGAATTAGTCGGTGTTTCATTTGCATGTGTGGCTGGCGAAGCGGCCTATGTTCCGATTAACCATGACTACGAAGGGGCGCCGACACAATTGTCTATCGACCATGTATTGCAGAAGTTGCGACCCCTCCTGGAGGACCCATCACGAACTATCGTAGGGCAGAACCTTAAATACGATATGAGTGTACTGGCTCGTTACGGGATCAGCCTGAAGGGAATTGGCTTTGATACCATGCTCGAATCCTATATTTTGAATTCCATTGCATCCCGTCACAATATGGATGATCTGGCGTTGAAATACCTAGGGCGTGAAACGATTCACTTTGAAGATATTGCGGGCAAAGGCGCCAAACAGCTGACATTTAACCAGGTTGCAGTTGATATAGCGGCCAATTACGCCGCAGAAGATGCAGACATCACCCTGCAATTACACCAGGTTCTGTGGCCAAAACTGGAAGCAACGCCATCCCTGAAATCGGTGTTCAGTGATATCGAATTACCACTGGTGAGCATCCTGTCGAATATCGAGCGAAATGGCGTATTGCTTGATGAGGAACTGCTGAACAATCAAAGCAAAGAACTACAGGAGAGAATGACCGGGCTCGAACAAGAGGCCTACTCTCTGGCGGGAGAAGAGTTCAATCTTGGTTCCCCGAAACAGTTGCAGCAGATCTTCTTCGAAAAATTGCAATTACCGATAATTAAAAAAACGCCCAAGGGACAACCATCAACTGCAGAACCGGTACTTCAGGAGCTTGCGTTGGATTATCCGCTGCCTAAAGTCATCATGGAGTACAGGGGGTTGAGTAAGCTCAAGTCCACTTATACTGACCAGCTTCCGAAGCAGGTCAACAGTGAAACCGGCAGAGTCCATACTTCGTATCATCAGGCGGTCACGGCAACTGGACGTCTATCGAGTACCGATCCTAATCTACAGAACATCCCGATACGTACCGAAGAAGGTCGCCGGATTCGAAAGGCTTTTATAGCTAGTGAAGGATATGAGCTGGTTGCTGCGGACTATTCTCAAATTGAATTGAGGATCATGGCACACCTGTCAAAAGATGAAGGACTGGTCACAGCATTCAACAATAACCTGGACATTCATCGTGCCACCGCGGCTGAAGTATTCGGGCGAAAACTGGATGAGGTCAGCGGCAGTGAACGTCGCAGTGCAAAGGCCATAAACTTTGGCTTGATCTATGGTATGTCTGCGTTCGGTTTGTCCCGGCAGTTGAATATTTCCCGTGGTGCTGCCCAGGAATATATCGATCGCTATTTTGAACGTTACCCCGGCGTCAGGAGTTATATGGATCGTACCCGGGCCGATGCTGCGGAACGGGGATTTGTCGAGACAATATTTGGCAGGCGACTGTATTTACCCGAAATAAATGCCAGCAACTTTCAACGCCGTCAAGCGGCAGAGAGGACGGCGATCAATGCACCAATGCAAGGCAGTGCAGCAGACATTATCAAACGAGCCATGATCAAAGTAGATGCGTGGCTTGAAGAATCAGAATTGGATGCCCGAATCATCATGCAGGTGCACGATGAATTGGTCCTGGAGGTCAACAGACGCGATACTGAAACTGTGGTACTGGGAGTTACAGAACACATGTCTGGTGCCGCCAACTTGAGCATACCCCTCGAGGTAGAAGTTGGGATCGGTCCTAACTGGGATGCTGCGCACTAGTTAGATGTTATTTGAAAAAATGAGGTAGGTCTTTGGATTGATAAGAGCATCAGACCAGGGTCAGTGTGGCGAGAACAAATTGCTGAAGCCATCGCTGATTCGCGCGGAATGCTGGTCTTCATATCACCCCGGTTTTTCGAGTCGTCACACTGTGTAAGTTAACTTAACTTTGCACTTGAGGAGGACAAACCAGTGTTGATCGTTTATGTGAATCAGGTTGACCCACCGCCATGGTTCCGAATGACTTTCGGCGAAAGACAGGCCCTATATCGTCACACACTATCACTGCACGAATACGAGGAACAACTACTCTTTGGCGTGGGCAGCCTGCTTGAACAACCAGCCGACGAACTGAAGCGACAGGGTGCGCTGTACCTGTTCACCCAGAAAACTTCCGTTTTAAGGAACTTTACCAGCAGTGACCAGTCATAAGCTGTGAAACAAGTTTATTGTTTCGGCAGCAAACTTCGGTGATTTATCCCCCTAAAAAACCGAAGTCTGGGCTCTGGTCACAAAATCCCCAACAAGTGATCAGAGCCCGTTCTTTTTTTATTCCCAGTCGTTAGCCTTCTGGCTCTTGGTTTTCAAGCCCATGGTCTTCGAGCCAGGCTGACAT
>JAPUGI010000353.1 GCA_027292925.1 Gammaproteobacteria bacterium | reverse complement strand
ATGGCAATCTCATCGAGTTCACCACTGGCCAGCGCTTCATGGATGTTCTCATCGCTATATCGATAGGGTGCTGGCATCTCAATATCCATTCCTGAATTAATTGCAGCCGCAGTTGACCTTGTCCCAAGAAACCAGTCTGATTCCACAAAGCCGGTGAATCCCCAATCGTCCCTTAATATATCCGTTAGCAGGATCGGTTGCTCTCCACAATAAACCCCGTTCATTTTGTTATACGCGCTCATGATGGATCCAGCGGCAGCTTCCTGGACACTGCGTTTGAAATGCGGCAGATAAACTTCATGCAGCGAGCGCGCATCAATATTGGCGCTGAGTTCAAAACGGGTAATTTCGAGATTGTTAAGGGCGAAGTGCTTCGGGCTGGCAAGCACATGATTCTGGGCACCACTGATAAAGGCAACTGCCATGGCGCCCATATGACAGGGATCTTCCGAATAGGTTTCCTGAGCTCGTCCCCAACCAGGATGACGTAGCAGATTGATCGTTGGTGCCAGGATCACGTTGCCACCTTTTGCCGCAACCTCAAGGCCCATGGCAAATCCCACCCGGCGTTCGAGCTCCACATCAAAAGTGGCGGCCCGCCCCATCGCAACAGGAAAGGCGGTTGCCATACCGGCCCGGGCTCCCCTCGGCCCGTCTACCATTTTAAATGGTGGAAGGCCGAGCTCGTCATCGCCACCAGCATAAAATAGGCCGTCGATAGGACTCGCCTGAAGACCACGAATCTGGTTGATCTTCTGGGAAAGGGTCATTGTCGCCATCAACGCATCAACTTTGTTTCCTACATCTTCGTGGTCAATTTCATGTCCCTTATTACCTGCATGTATGACCGTCCTGTCAAATGCAACAACTCGCCTGTTCGGAGGTTGGGATTGCCAGCTCATTCGTAACTACCTTCCTAATAGATATTTCAAGTGGTCGTTCAGCATTCTTCCCCCGGGATCGAGAGAAGTCTGCAGTGCGATGAAGTCATCAAACCTTGGATACAGATTTTTCAACTCATCATATCCAAGGTTGTGAACCTTCCCCCAGTGTGGGCGCCCGTTAAACTTCCAGAAAATGGGTTCAATGGCGTCAAACAGCGGACGGTAATCATGGGACGCTAACCGGTGCACTGAGATTGATATCCTCGGCTCACCAGCAAACATTCCGAGCCAGGTGTCATCGCCATCAACAATTCTGTATTCCAGTGGGAAGACCACGTCTATTGATTCCCGCTCGATTATGGCAAGGATTTCACGCAAACAATCCGGGCCTGATTGTACTGGAACTGAATATTCCATTTCATTGAACCGGTCGAATCGCAGGTTAGTCAGTGCGTTGAAGGATTCACTAACAGCCTCTGTAGGTTCAATTTCACCAGCCAGCGTATTAATCAGTGCCCTGCGCAACATGATTGGTGTCGCGTCTAATGTGGAAAGGTACTCTCCACCATCATCTTCCTCGACCGGAGCCTTCAGCGGATCGTTAGTTTCGCTATTAGCGACAACCAGGCAGTGATCGGAGGGAATCACCGGTAATATTTCAAAATGTTCATGTTCTTCGAGTGCCTGATCAAATCTTTCAAGCACATTCTCTGTTTTGTCAATCCACTCCTGAGTTCGCAATCGAAAGGGTTCGCGATTCTGAAAACTTATTCGTGTGATAACGCCAAACGCCCCAAAAGAAACCTGGGTCGCATGGAACAGGTCCGCATTGTTACCTTCATCCAGGTCAAACCACTCTCCGTTAAGCGTCAGCAATCTCAACCCGGTGACATAACCGGACATGGATTTCAGGCGCTTGCCGGTACCATGAGTCGACGTTGCAATTGCCCCGGCAAGTGTCTGGCGATCAATGTCCGGCAGGTTAAACATGGCCTGGCCGAGGCCATCCAGTAAAGGACCAGTTTCAGAGATTCTGGTCCCGGCCCAGAGTGTTGCCTGTAATGACTCTGTTTCGTGGGAAATAACACCACTCATCCTGTCCAGCACCAGGAGACTGCCATCGGTAGGTACAAGCGGCGCAAATGAATGTCCTGCGCCAACGGGTCGAATCGGACCAGATGTACGTTTAATCATATCGGCAAGCTCATCTTCACTTTCCGGTGCCAGTCTCGATGCTGGATTTGAAACCAGTGCACCGGACCAGTTACGCCAGGGAGTGGTGCTGCCCGCTGCGGAAACCAGGTTTGTAACCGGGCCGGCTAGGCCAGCAATGATTGAGCTCGCCAGAAATCGTCTCCGGGTTATCATTTATCTATCCCGGCCATCATCTTGATCATGGCGGCAAAGTCATTGTCTTCACAATCCATACAATACCCGAGAGGAGGCATTCTGTTGAATCCACGGACCGTATTCACCATTAACTGTGCGTTTCCTTTCGCGATTCGCGGCTTCCACGCGGATGCATCCCCCATCCTTGGTGCACCGCCTTCTCCATTGACATGACAAAGCGCGCAGCTACGACTCCACTTCTCCAATACATCCGGGGTCTGCTCAGCCGCGTCGAAAACTAGTTGAATAGCCTGAATTTCTTTTTGAGAAAGTACATTTGCGTTTTCCGAGCAGCCAGATCCTGCGAGGCTGATTAACACAAACAGAATTCTAAAGTTCATACAACGCTGCGCCTTCTTAAAGAGAAGCAACGATGTTCAACATCAATCAGTCATGATTATTCCTGGGGCTTCCTAAAACGAATCAGCAGCCGGTCCGTTTTACCGCGCAACTCGCCAAATACATTAGCATCGTGTTTGTCTTCGAGATTCGCAAGCAGGTCACTTTCACCGTCAACCTCATAACCCGCTTTGCTCGCTTCTTCCCGGACAATGTCAGGATCAATTCGGTGCAGCTTTTCGTTGTCCGCATCTTTGATCCCAACATGATCTATGATGCCCAGCACGCCACCTGGTTTCAGGATAAATTTCACTGCAGCCAGCACGCCCTGCGCAGCGTCAGTCCCACCATTGTTGTAAATATCATGGAAATTTAACGCCGTGATTGCAAAGTCAATGGAACCTTCTTCCAGACCTAAATCAGAAAATTCCCGATCCCATCTCTCAACATTAGCAAGCCGATTATCTGCCAACCTCTCAGCCATAGCCTTATCGTTAGCGCCGTCCCGGAAACTGAGCATAAAGGCGGTATTGTGTGCGTATACCTTGCCTTCTGTTCCCA
>JAPUGI010000352.1 GCA_027292925.1 Gammaproteobacteria bacterium | reverse complement strand
TCGCGCTTTTTCATACTCTTCTTGATGATTGGCAAGATAACTATCCCTTGCCTTCTTCATCTTTGTCTGGACACCATGAAATTGTGCTTCCAGTTCTTCAAGCAAGTCCTGGGCTGATTTTCTAGCCATAGCAATTCTCCCTTTTTCAGGTTCAACAATATGATTAACTAATATCCAACCAGTACTTGTCTCCATTCTTCTTGATATGCCCGGCGGTTGGTGTGGCGAAGTGAGTGCCAATGATCAGGATGTCTTCATCACAGTACTTTTCCAAAAATTTGTATCGGGTATCCCTGGCCTCAAAGGGATCATAGTCCGCACTGCTGGACCATTCGATCATCTCGATCTGGCAGGGATGATGAATGCAGTCTCCCGTAATAAGGGCCTGCTCTCCTTCTGACTCAATATGTACACTGACGTGACCGGGGGTATGTCCTGGTGTCGGCTCAAAGTATACCTCGTCGCTAATTCGATGGTCCATTTCCACCAGGTCCACCAGTCCTGCATCAAATACCGGACGCACCGAATCACCCATAACGCCGCTATTGAGATCATCTGCATCCACGGCGTCCCAGTACTCATATTCTGTCTTGCCCATCAGATATCGTGCGTTTGGGAAGGTGGGAATCCATTGGCCATCTACCAGCATGGTATTCCAGCCGACGTGATCTACATGCAGATGGGTGCACATAACGGTATCTATCTCATCTTTTTTATAACCCGCTTTTTCGAGGTCAGCAAGGAAAGGGAGCTGCAGGTTAGTCCAGTTCGGAATACTGCGTTGCTTATCATTGCCAATGCAAGTATCGACAACCATTTTTCGGGTTGGCGTTTCTACTACGAGGGCATGAATACTCATGATGAGATTGCCCTCACCATCGGCGAAGTGTGGGGAGAGCCAATTCATTGGTTTAACGGCATCTCGTGTTGCCTGGGGCAGGATAAACCTGGTTCCGCCCTTGACCTCCATTTCAACGACCCGTGTTATTTTTACATTACCCACTTGCCACTGATTCATGTCTGGTTACCGTTGCAATTTATTCGGTTGGACCCATAATTAATCCGACCAGGAATCTGCCTCACGTTTGACCAGGTCAACCGCCTCGGCAAGGCTGTCGGTTCGCTCTTTCCAGTTGCTACCACCGGTACTTAACCGCATCGTGTTAACTCCGGCATCCCTGTAAGCGCGCAATCTTTCGCGTACCATATCCTCGGTGCCTATCAGGTTGGTTCTTAAAATCATCTCCTCGGGGACTTCGCGGATGGCTTCCTCCTTTTTACCATCGACCCATAGGCTCTGGACTTTTACCGCGGCCTCTTCATAGCCAGCCCGTTTGAAAGCATCATTGTAAAAATTAGTCTGCGCCGAGCCCATACCACCAAGGGTAAATGCCATGGCAGGTCTTCTTGCCTCCACCATCCTTTCTACATCGTCGCTAATTTCAAAACTGCCGCCTACCTGGATATCAATGTCTGACAAGCTGCGGCCGGCTTTAGCCAGACCTTTTTTCAGGGGTTCCAGAAATACGTCGGCATGCTCCGGTATAAAAGAAGTGCCCAGCCAGCCATCTGCCAGTTCCCCCGTCATTTCAAGCGACCTGGGACCGAGGGTCGCGAGATAAATTGGTAGATCCGGTTGGGGAGGCTGGGAGAGCCTGATTGGCTTTCCTTCTCCGCCAGGTCTTGGCAACACATAATGTTTGCCGTCGTATTCGACCCGTTCACTGCTGAGTCCGAGTCGAATGATTTCAACACATTCCCGAAGTCTCCCCAGAGGGTGGGCAAAGGAGGCGCCATGCAGTCCTTCAACTACCTGGGGACCGCTCACACCGAGGCCTAGCACAAAACGATTGTCGGACACTGCCGCCATACTCTGCGACGTCATGGCAATCATTGATGGAACGCGGGCACTGATCTGCAGGATGCCGGTGCCAAGGGTAATAGTCTTGGTTTTTGCCGCCATGTATGCCAGGGGAACGATAGCGTCCATACCCCAGGCCTCGGCTGACCATACGTGATCGACTCCCATCTTTTCTGCCTCGACGGTGTAGTTGACCAGTTCATCCCAGTCCTCGCCATTGTAATAAGCACTTCCAATCCCGATTGCCGTTTTCATCGCGTGTTAGCCCTCTTTTCTTGAATTGATTTCTTCTTCGACGTCCACCAGTTTGTCTTTTCCAAAGAATATCTCATTCTCGACATAGAATGTTGGCGAGCCGAATGAACCCATCTCCACGGATCGTTCGGTATTTCCGATCAATGCCTGTTTGACCGCCGGATCCTGGGTGCCAGCAACAATTTCATCCCCGGGGAGACCGGAGGATTCCAGTGCTGACTTAATGATATCCACTTCATCCATCTTCTTGGGTTCACTCCACATATGGTGATAAACCTCATCCACATATTGTTGAAAGTAACCCTGTCCCTGGGCAAATATTGCACCACGCATTATTTGCAATGTGTTAACCGGAAAAAAAGGGTTCCTGTTATAGCAGGTGATACCGTGTTTTTTCAGGAACCGGGCGGTTTCGATTCCCTGGTACTCACCTTTGTTCTTGACGCCTGCGAGCGTTACGGCGGGTGACGCATTACCGGTTGCCTTGAACACTCCACCTAAAAGCACAGGGACATACTGAATCTTTTCGCCGGTTCGTTGTTCGATCCCTTTGAGAACAAGATGGCTCAGGTACGCATTCGGGCTGCCGAAATCAAAATGAAACTCAATCTTCATGTTCCTTCTCCGAATTTCTGTTGGTCAATGATATCAGTTAGTATTCGCCGCTATGGATGAATCCCAGCACAATTAACAGCTGTCGTCAGTTGCCCATGCGCACAGATTCCGATGATTTTCCAGGCATCCACAAACAGATACTGCAGCTCCAGCCACTGATCGAGGCTCACGCCGACCACTCGGAGCAACGAAGGCAGCTCTGTAATGAGGTGGCGCAGGCGATGGCCACTGCCGGTCTGTACAGGGTTGCTGTCCCTGCCAGCCTGGATGGTGCTGAAGCACATCCCATCACGCAGATCAAAACCATAGAAGCAGTGTCCGAGATCCATGGCTCCACTGGCTGGAACCTGATGATCGGTATCGAAACCATGGGCATCCTGGGCGCCTTATACGATCGCGTGGTGACCGAAAATCTTTATTCAGATCCGGGACTAATCATAGCCGGGGCGCTTAATCCATTGGGGCAGGCCGTCAGGGTCGATGGAGGCTACAGGGTTAATGGCCAATGGCCATTTGCCTCGGGTATCCACAACGCACAGTATTTCTGGAGCCAGAGCATCGTCCATAAGGACGGAGAACGGGTAAAAGACGAGGCCGGATTTGTATTCTGCGAATCCATGGTGCCGGTGGAGCAGGTAGAGATTCTAGACACCTGGTACGTATCAGGGATGAGAGGATCGGGTAGCCACGATGTGAAGTTAACCGATGTATTTGTGCCTGATGACTATATCAGCCAGGTGCAAAGAGTGAAACCGGTGGAATCAGGCACCTTGTATCGATTACCCATCTATAGCCGACTAGCTTATAACAAGGTGGGAGTCGCCACAGGGATTGCCAGGGGAGCGATGCGACACTTTGTTCGACTTGCGACTGAAAAGAAGCCCAGGGGTTCATCGCTACGACTACAACACAGGGGTGACGCGCAGAGAGCGGTCGCCGAGGCAGAGAGGATAGTTGGTTCGGCCAGGAGTTATGTGTTTGAAATTGTGTCGGATCTCTGGGATACCGTGGATCGTGGTGACAAGCCGGGTGACAAGCAAAAAGCAAGAGTACAGCTGGCCTGTTCCGGTGCTGCAAATGAATCAGTCAAGGCAGTGGAGATGCTGTATTCCGCGGCGGGTGCCAGTGCCAATTTCCTGTCGAGTCCGCTGGATGCGAGCATGCGTGATGTACTGGTAGTTCGGCAGCATATTATGGTGTCGCCACAATATACCGAGGCCATAGGGCGGGTGTTGATGGAGATGGAGTCGGAGTCTTTCTTGTTTTGACCGCTTGAAAGATCTCGTGATTCATACGAGTTCCTTCGGCTCCCTTACGGTCGCTCAGGACAAGCAGACAAAAGAAACCCCGCCGAAACGGGGTCTCATTTGGAATATGGCCTCTGGTATTGTTGGACGAGTCCATCGCTACCTTGGTCTTTCCTACCAAATCCGAAGATTTGGTTGAGTCGTGGACCAGAACCAAAGGCTCTGGCCCGGACTCGTGCGATATTGATCCCTGGTTTCCTTCCGCTGCTCACTCAAACCGAGGTCTGACTTCACTGCGATTCTCTGCCTGTTCTCTCCTTCGCATTGGTTGTTTCCGTCATCCAAACGTCTCTGGCGACTTATCCAACCGTGGTCCTAAAACCGTTATTTATCGACGCCTTGCTACGTCTACCACTAATCGGGTCGATCGCCACGATTAGTGTCCTAGGTATCCGGTCTTTACACTTCCCTCGAGAGGTCTTTGCAATGCTTCCGAAGAAGCACCCGGTAACCCTTAAGCCGCCATTGCCATTGCGACCCCGACCTGGCTTAGGTCTTTCGGTTTAGACTTGGCGGTGTTCCCCGTTGCCGGTTAACGTGCCTTGTCTAGCCGTTGAGTAGTAATCTACCACAGGAAAACTTCTTGGCTATTGAAACGTTTGCAACCAGCGGTGGATAACTTGGGGATAACTGTTAAGTAGCTGTAGATAACTCAATCGACCTTGTGGAAAAATGCGGAACATGGTCAAAAATCCCTCTTAACCTATTGATTATAAAGCATAAAGTTATGCATGAATTTTATTCATGTACGATGATCTTTGATGAAATTTATATTTGAAACCATCAACTATTTGGTCCCCTATTGGTCATTGATAAACCAACGATAGTAGGAAGGTGCGGTAATGGCACTTTAATATATTCGTTAGCACTATGTGGCCGACGGCCAATCCTTGCCGGTTCTGTATTTATAAAGTTGCCGTTGATCGAACTGTGGTAAATCGTCTGCGATTGAATCCCAGGCAGGTGTGAATTCGGTGAAGATATGTTTGTCCGGTGAAATACCAAGATCATCATCAAACAATCCGGCCGGAATTTCAGTCCAATCGCCTTCAGGATTTGCTAACGGTACAGGTGAACCGCAATTGCTACAGAAATGCGAATGATAAGCAGGTGGTCGATGCAGGATCGGCGCCGCAAAGGTTTTTATGTATTCAGCGCCGGATAGAAAATAGTAGTCTTGCGTTTTCACACCCACTGCTGCGAGACCGTTACTGCCGCTTACCTTTCTGCAACGGTTGCAGTGGCAAATTTCAAACGGCCCGACGGCCTTGTCGATCTCGAACGTAACTTTGCCACACAGACAGCTTCCCCTGATCTTTCTCAAATTGTTTTCCATAAAAATTTTTCCTCACCGGTACTCCGGATCGAATCGGGAAAATCACGATACAGAGCAAATTTTACGTCGGAGACTTTAGAATTTACGGCATGATGAAAACTTTCGACCGGATTGGTCCGGGAAGCTACCTGAAGGAATGCTCCATCCAGTTGTGTGAGCCCTTTGAACTCCAGCATTAAATGAAATTCACCCAACCGTTCGATGCCAAGCCCGAGCTTCCTCCGCGTTATTCGGAAACTCACCATTCGTTCGTCTTCTACCAGGTTCTGCAGATAGGTTTGTGCGGCAAGTGCAAATTCAATATCGCTGGTTCCAGGCTTCAGATTGCACCAGACGTGGTAGATGTCCATGATTCACTCCCAACGGTCGGGGATCGAGAATTGAACATTTCCTGGTGGATTGCAATGCTTGAATACGTCGGTGCAAGATGTAGTTAAGTATTAATTGGCTGGAGATACAAAGTGGAAGTAAGAATGGATGGCCGTGTCGCTCTTATCACCGGGGCAAGCAAGGGACTTGGATATGCAATGGCGATGAAGTTTGCCGAATCGGGAGCACAAGTCGCACTTATTTCTCGCAATACCCAGGAAGTCAATGATGCAGCTAACAGAATCACTGAGGCTAGTTCCATAAAATGTAGTGGTTTTGTTTGCGACGTCAGCAAGGCTACAGACATTGAAGAAACATTTACGAAGGTGGTGGCAGAATTTGGCCGGGTTGATATATTGATCAACAATGCAGGTTTTGCAAAAGCAGGTCCGATTGAATCCATCACCGATGAAGAGTGGCAATATGATATCGACCTCAAGTTGATGGCCGCTGTAAGGTTAAGCCGGCTGGCGTTCCCTGGCATGAAAGAAAGAAGATGGGGCCGCATTATCAATATGCTCAATACCATGGCAAAGACGCCGGTTGGTGGTTCAGCGCCGACATCTGTCACTCGCGCGGCTGGCATGGCGTTGACAAAAGTCCTGGCCGGGGAGGGCGCACCCCACAATATACTTGTGAACGGCCTAAATATTGGTCGAATTAAATCTGATCAGATTCAAAGGGCTTACGATCGCTCTGGTTCCGACATGAGTTTCGATGAATTCGTGGCACAGGCCGGAAAGAGCATTCCCCTCGGTCGCTTTGGGGAAGCCGAAGAATGTGCCAATCTTGCTTGCCTGCTTTGTTCTGATGCGGGTGGATATGTGACCGGGACTTCCATCAACGTTGATGGGAATTTGTCTGCAGCCCTGTAGAAAAAAGGTAAAAGGAAAGCTCAAATGCAAGCGTTTGATGAATTGATGAGAATTCGTGGCCTGGATGTGCCGACGGAATGTATTGAGGTTGTGGGTTCAGATCCAGTGCTGTCTACTCGTTTTCCACTCGGCGAAACAAGCGCAGATATCATGCTTGCAATTGGAGTGGCTATCAATGATCTGTGGCAACTGCGAACAGGTCAGCGCCAGGATTTGCGTGTAAAAGTTGAGCATGCGGCGGCTGTGCTTCGCAGTTACCAGTATCTGGTGGTAGACAACAGTGATATCAGGTCAGAATTTATAGGGCAAGTTGGTCGGCAAGGGATATCCACACCCCACCTGGCTAAAGACGGTCGATATTTCCTGCCGCATATGGGGTTGCCACATCTGGCTGAAAAAATACTCAAGATCCTGGATTGTCAGTTTGAAC
>JAPUGI010000351.1 GCA_027292925.1 Gammaproteobacteria bacterium | reverse complement strand
CAATACTGTTGCCGATCTGCGGTACCAGTGGATTGTTGATGGTCATGGTGCCGAGTTCTCCGATGACCTTGAGTTCGGCCCTGAAGGTTGCGTCAGGTCTCATGTCTCCGGATGTTGTTGCCTTAATACCGCCGGGGAAAGTCATTTCAGTTGCCAGGTACAGATCGACTTCTGGCGGACCTGTTTCAGCTTCGGCTGTAACATCAACCGGTTCTTCACCTGTGATGTGGCGAACCCAGGAGATAGGATAACAACCGATATCCATGGTCACGCCGCCACCCGTTTCATATTGCAGTCGAATGTTGTCGCCGTCCGGTGGTACCGGGATGTGAAACGCGGCGGAGATCTCGTGGATGGTGCCAAGTACGCCTGATGTATAAATCTGTTTTGCGCGAAGAAATATCGGATGATAGCGATAGTGAAATGCATCCATCAGCACCAGGCCGGTTTCCTCGGCGACGGCGGCCATTTCCGTGGCTTCATTGGTGTTGCTGGCAAAGGACTTTTCACACAGCACATGCTTACCTGCTCGCAACGCTTTGATGGTCCACTCGTGATGCGCGGTGATAGGTAGCGGCACATAAACCGCGTTCACCTTATCGTGAGTAACGACCGCGGCGTAATCATCCACGACATGACGAATATGGTGATATTCTGCGAATCCGTGTGCTCTTTCCCTTGACCTTGCGCCTATGACGCTGATCATCGCATTCGGTTCATCAACACATGGATAGACCAGCGCACGAGGTGTAATGTTTGCTGTACCCAGTGTGCCGAATCTGATCATCGTTCAGTTTAACTGCCTTCCTTCTCGCTGATAGCAATCGAATCAATTTCCATGCAGTCCGCCAACTTTTTGGAAGTTTTTCTTAGATTGAGGGACAGGCCGCGTGCCAAATGCTTCAGAATTTTAATGCCTATCTGTGGAGCCTGGTTAAGCAAAGCGTCAAAGTCTTTTCGTGATAAAACCCTGAGAGTTGATTGACTGATAGCCCGTATGGTTGCTGAGCGTGGTAGACCATCTACCAGGGCCATCTCTCCGAAGGCTTGCCCATTATTGAGCGTTGCCAGTGAGTTCATTTTCCCATCTAACGATTCTTTAAGCACCTCCAGCTGGCCATCGACAACAAAACACACAAATTCTCCCGCATCCCCTTCGTTGAAAACGATGTCGTTTTTCAGTAATTCCATGGAGCCCAGGTGCTCGCCCAGCACAGACACCTCTTCTAAGGAGAGGTCTTGAAATAATAAGAATTTGTTTGAGACATCAATCTTGCTGTTCACAACTTTCTCCTCTAGGTTGAATTTAACTTCCTGAGTTCACTTTACTCTGATTATCTGGGGAGAACCCGCCAGAACCAGCTGCCCGGTCCTTCCGTGGAGGTGAGGTCCGAGGTTAACTGGTACTTGACGGCGTAGGCGCCACTCACCGGACTAATCTCATCAGCATCATTGAGCCTTTGCAAGCGCCCTTCGAATAATCGATCGCCGAATTTCAGTTTGATGTCAGGATCGTCTCCAACCCACCCGGGCCAGCGCTTGCTTTCCGGTGCTCTTGCGGCGATATAAAGAGTACCGTCTACCTGTACACACCAGATGGTGACTGAGTGGGGTAGCCCATAGGGGGTTGCAACCTGAACCGCGATCAGCTTGAAATCATCAGCAAATGACCAGTCCAATGGAAAGGCTTCGACTTCCCCTGACAGCCACAGTCCAGGTCGGGAGTCGCTCGGCTCACATGCTGTCAGCAAGAGGCTAAATAGTAGTAGGGTTAAAATAGAATTGTTCATATCATGACTCCATTTACGCAAAAGCATCATATGGCTTGCTCCGCGATACGTTTTTGTGCCAGTGTTTCTAAAATCTCTGCATGCCGCTCTCGCGTTAGCGAATAGGGTAAATAACATAACACTGAAACGATGCCAAAACCGGCGACAATAGGTCCGTAGAGTATGCCGAGATGCACCAATGTTTCTACGGGGACGTCGGCAGCAGTTTTTACATTTACGCCCCTGGGCCAATTTATGATGTCCAGGCCAAATCCGGCCACAATATTACCCATACCGGAAGCTGCCTTGGCGGAAAAGGAGACAGCCGCGAAGAAAATGCCCTCCTGTCGTTGCTCTGTCTCCAATTCGTGTTCATCCACCACATCAGCGACCATTGAGCTATAGGCGACATTTGCCTGGACGGTACTGGCTCCCTGGATCAGGCGAATAAGGATCAACAGAGGAAGAAGCAGGTCGCTGCCATTTTCCGGGAAGTTATCCGACAATCGGAGCACTATCGGCAGTATTTGCCAGAATGCCCAGGAGCCCGTGCCAAAAATTAGTCCTGCCTTTTTTCCAAAGCGATCATGCATCATCGGCGCGATGAATGCGCCGAGCATCACGCCAATAGGATAACCCAGAAACAGAAAAGCAATATTACTGGGCGTAAGTTCCCAGAAATAGGTATAGACGTAGATGTTCAGTGCACCATCAACTCCGACCATGATGAAGACCACGAGCACACCAGAAAACAACCAGCGGAAAGATCCACAGCCCATAGCGGCTTTAATGTCCGTCAGGACGCGGACAACAATATCTGCCACGGACAGCCGCTTACTTGCTTTCACCTTGGGTAAAAAAGGAATCACAGATCGTGTGCCCCACGCAGACCAGAAAATAGTGATTGCCATCAGCACGGAAACAAACAGGGCATAGGGTGCGTAGGCTGCCTCGTTCAGCTGACCGTTTGCAAATTCAGGCGACGCTGCAAAGAACAGTTGGAACCCGCCAAAAACAGCGACCAGTGCGCCAAAAGTGCCCAGGAATGTTCGATACCCCACGACGGAAGATCGCTCCCTGAAATCATCCGACAGCTCGGCTCCCAACGCGATATGCGGCACGTGATACAGCGACATTGATGTGCGCGTAAGATTGGTAAATACCACGAGCCAGACAAAGAGTGCCCACTGTGACTCAACCATTGGATTGAACAGGAAGTAGAAAGAGATGCACAAGGGGATAATGGATGCATACATAAACGGGTGGCGTCGACCCAGGATTGAATTCCAATGATCGGACAGGGAACCGGCCAATGGGTCGGTAAAGGCATCGACGATAACCGCCGTGCCGACGGCGATGCCTGCCATCGTACCCGGTAATCCGAGCACCTGGTTGTAGTAGAACAACAAGAATGTACCGAAGGCGGCATTTTTCAATCCCTCGCCTGTCTGGCCTATGCCGTAGGCAAATTTAAGTCTAAATCCGAGTGGTCCCTTGATTGCCATTGTTGATGTTTTTTTCTTTGCCCTTAATCCAACCGGTTAACAGCCTGTTCTGCCAGGGTGAGTGATCCTTCAATGCGATTGCGCAACTCGTCCAGATCAATACCCTCAGTGCTCTTCTTGCCTTCCATATATCTCGCATAAACGCCGTGCACAATCGCCGCACTTTTCCAGCGATTAAAGCCAATGTAATAGTCGAGCTTGCTAAGATCCCGCCCGGTGCGATCTGCGTAGCGTTGTGCCAGGTCATTGCGGGGTGGAAAACCAGGTGGGGCTGTTGCCGCATCCGGGTTGATGAGGGTTCCATCATCGGGCTGCGGCCACTGATTCAATGCATAAGCAAGGTCCGCCAGGGGGTCTCCCAGCGTTGATATTTCCCAGTCAACCACAGCAGCCACAGTAGAATCGGAGCTGATCAGGCAATTGTGTAATCCGTAGTCGCCATGTACCACTCTCGCCATGCCTTGTTCTGGCATGTGATCCAGAAAAAACTGTTTTAGGTCATGTGCTCTTGGATCGTCATAGTCAGCGGGTTTGATGGAAGACATCCAGGAGCGATACCAGGTCTTTAGCTGGCGTCCAACATAGTTTTCCTTTTTACCCAGGTCTCCCAGGCCGATTTCGTCGGGATCGAGTGAATGAAGGTCAGCCAGAACGTCGAAAAAAGAATGCGCAAGGATCGTTCGTTTGTTCTCCGGAACCCAGTCCAGGGTTGCCTCAGCCGTGTACAGCGGACGGCCAGTGATTGAACCCATCAGATAGAACCAGGCGCCAGTTACATCAGGGCTTTCGCAAAAACCGATCGCCTCGGGAACCGGCACGTGAGTTGGACCCAGTGCGGAAATCAATGCCCACTCTCGACTCATGTCATGAGCTTTGGGTAGCAACACGCCCTGGGGTGGACGTCGGATAACCGCTTGCTTGCCGTTGGCGTCGTCGAGTCGATAGGTGAGGTTGGAGTGGCCTCCTTCTAACCGCGTCCACTTAAAAGGTGGTTGCAAATCCGCTATGTTTTCTCCGATCCAGTTTTCTACAGCGGAAACATCATAGCCTTCTGGATCTGCATCAATGTGTGTTTCGCTCATTAGGGTGCCTTATTACTTGTTGCGACTTTAGTGCATGGGCACATCATTGATCAACCGGTCAAGGTAAAGCTATCGACTCCGTATCTATGGTGTGATAAACAAATACAACACAACAACCGGGTGATCGCGATAATGAGAGAACCAAGATGAAAATCGGCTGCCAAATGCCGTTTAATGAGCTGACCTCGCCACAGTACATTGCTGAAGCGGGTGCGTTGGTGGAGGAGTTGGGATTTCATTCATTATGGGTGCCGGAGCATGTGCTGTTCTTTCCAGAGTATGAATCGAAATACCCCTATACCGAAGACGGTAAAATCCAGGGTGATCCAAGAAGCTTGTTGGATCCGTTTTCCGCATTGACTTTTGTTGCGGCACATACCGACAAGATTCGATTGTGCACCGGCATCTGTCTGGTGCCCCAGCGAAATCCGATATACACGGCTAAACAGGTTGCTGATTTGGACTACCTGTCTAACGGTCGTGTGGAATTTGGCATTGGTATTGGCTGGCTCAGGGAAGAGTTCGCAGCGTTAGGCGTCCCCTGGCAGGATCGGGCGGGCCGAACGAGAGAATGTATCGAAGTGATGAAAACACTCTGGTGTGATGAACTCTCGCATTACGAAGGCAAGTATTTCAATATCAAGGCAGCTTATCAGAACCCTAAACCTGTCCAGAAACCACATCCGCCGTTGCTGTTTGGCGGTGAAAGTGATGCCGCATTGCATCGAGTCGCATCATTTGGGCAGGGCTGGTACGGCTTTAATCTGACGCCGAGTGGCTTGGAACAGCGTCTTGAAACGCTGGATGGCTTGTTGGCTGAAGAGAATCGAAGTCGCGATGACCTGTTGATTTATGTGTCGCCTGCAGCTGAGGCGAATAACCCAGAAGATATCAGCGCTTTTGAGTCACTCGGGGCGCAGCAGATAATCCTGCCAGTTTTTGCGCGGGACAAAGAAAAACTGAGAGACCGGGCACTACGGGTTCTCGATTTGGTTCACTGATAGTTCCACGGCTGACTAATTTAAGCAGAAAATCATCTATTCGGACCAGCCGTCAAACCTCATGATTCATCTACGGGGTTGCGTGTTACCGGGCCTTTCACCAGATAACATTTCCACGCACGACATTAAACACTGGGTCATTGGTGATGATCGGGAAATTTCGAAGTTGCCCCTGGGCGAAGATCATGCGGTCAATAGGGTCGCGGTGTTTATACTGTATGGAACCTGCTAGAAGCGCGTCTTCCAGGGTAATGTCTAACGATACCACGTGGGCGCGTTTGAGCAGTGCGGGTAGATCCTTCACAATTGATTCCGCTTCTGGCAGCTTTCCGTTTCGGTGTTTCGTTGCAATTTCCCATGCTGAAGCAGCGCTCAGAAATAGCTGGTTGTCGTTATCCTTGATGATGTCCCTGGCATTGTAGGACAGGCGTCCATCATTGAAGAGCCACCAGAGAAAGGTGTGGGTATCTAAGAGGTAGCTGTTCACTCCCAGAAATCCAGTTCCTCGGCAGGGAGGGGTTCAAAAAAAGCATCTGTCAGGCGCCCTTCTGCAATACCTGGCACTCGATCTTCACGGTAATCGAGGGGCACAAGCCTCGCCACTGGTTTTCCCGACTTTGCAATAATGATCTCTTCTCCGGATTCAACCCGGGTGATCAATTTGGAGAAATGTGTCTTGGCATAGTGGATATTGATTGTCTCAATCATGGGCAGTTTCATATAGACTTAGTCCATTAGCTTAGTCTAAAGAGACCCATTAGGTCAATAAGCTAAAGCCGCTTCAACACCTCTGCCGCGAAAACGGGTTGATTCCAGCGGTGTCCTCGCGGGTCAACACCGGTGCGCACCACGACAAGATTCTGGCTGGGCATCACGGTCACGAATTGTCCTTTGTTGCCGGATGAGGAAAAGGTGTCGGCTGGTAAGCCAGGCATGGTGCCGAATAGCCAGAATTGGGCGCCATAGCCGCGTTTCCCCGGGGCACTTGGGCGTGTAGGCGCGGGAGTGCGAACAAATTCAACCCAACCCCGCGGCAGGATGCGTTTATCCATCCATACACCGTCATTGACCAACAGCAGACCAAAGCGAGCCAGGTCCCGGGTAGTGGTATAGATCTGACTGGAACCAATAAAATTGCCCTGGTGATCAGTTTCCATGAAAGTGTGATACATACCAATCCGGTGCAGCAGTTCATCGTAGGGAAAGCGCAGGTAGGCGAGGTCATCATTAAGCTTGTACCTGAGGGCACGAAGCGTCAGCAGGGTATCGTTGTTGGCATATTTCCTGCGGCTACCGGGATCAGCTTCAAGGACCGTTGTGGTAACCGCGCTTATAACATCCTGGCCGCCGAAATAGACAGCAGCGGTATTGTTGCCACCGCCATAGAGTCCACTGGACATCCACATCAGTTCCTTGAGTAAAATGTTCTTGCGCGGATCACCAGGATGCTGCCATTCCGGAATTGGTGCAGGCTGATCGATATCAAGCAGTCCCTTGCCTACTGCAATTCCAATAATCGAAGCGCTGATACTCTTTGCCGTGGACCAGGTTCGATACCCGGAAAAGGGTCCAAACCCGTCGCGGTACTTCTCCGCAATTACTTTTCCATTCTTGAGTATCATTACGCCTGTTGTTAGTGTGCCTTCACCATAATAACTGGAATCGAAAGCGCGGCCCATTATATCTGTTAGGTTCTCCGGTTGATCGAAGGTGTAATCGTCTCCCATGGGCCAGGGGATGTGATCCGTATCCGGTGGGTCTGCGTACTCGACATAAGGCAGTCGAGGAATATCCGTGGTTTGCCAGTGCGAAGGCAGCAGGGTGCAGCCCATGCCCTTTCGAAAAACGGCGATGCGATTCATATCCTCGGCATGGTGTACGGTAACAAGATGCCTGGCTTCATCGATGATTGGGTCCGGCAGGTTCATGGCAACAGTGTCGGCTAGTTCAACCTTTTTTATGTCAGCCAGCGGGCGCCTGGCTATAAAATGCGCCGAACAAGTAAACAATGCGTTGTAACCTGCGGCGATGAACGGCGAGTCCATGCTGGCGATACCGGCGGGTTGGCGATAGATTTCAGCCGTCGATAACACTGCGCACAGGGACAAAATGAGCAGTATCGGGAAGCGCAATTTTAGGTATTCCCCTCGGGCGAAAATGAACGCGCAGTATAACCCGGTTTTCAGGACCGGTGACTGCTGTTGTTCTGCCGTTGAATAGTGTACAAATCGAAACTTGAATCATTGAACATAAATACTTATGCCCGATCGTTTTACGGATGAGCATGTCGAGACCTGGAGACGTGAAGGTGCCGTCATGCTGCCAGAGTTTTTTACGCCGAATGAAATAGCGGCCGTGACAGGGGATTTTGAGTTGGTGTTTCCGGATAGGCAGGGTGGCCACGAAGCACTGGTGAAAAAGAAAGCGGGTGAGATTGGCGCTTTTAACCAGGCACAGTTTAAGAACTTCGAAAATATTCCTTTTGATTGCTCTCCGGCATTGAATCTGCTCTGTGTGCATCCGGCGCTAGTGGAACTCGCACGGTCCGCGCTTCACACCAGGGAGATTCAGTTATATCAGTCCCAGGCGTGGGCCAAGTTCACAGGCGAAGCGGATTTTGAGCAGCTATTTCATTGCGACTTTGGTAATCACACCTTAACGGTACCGTCCGAAGATGAATGTGCAAACTCGATTACCTTTCTTATCTATTTCACTGATGTAACCGAAGACCACGGACCGACTCACTATGTGACAAAAACTGATAGCACCAGGGCGGGTGTGCCTGCTGCA
The DNA here is from genome assembly GCA_027292925.1 of Gammaproteobacteria bacterium. Classification (GTDB taxonomy): domain Bacteria; phylum Pseudomonadota; class Gammaproteobacteria; order Pseudomonadales; family Azotimanducaceae. The sequence continues at coordinate 3,664 of JAPUGI010000351.1, read as the reverse complement.
ACATTCAGTGATGACCTCGATTTGCAGGATCAGTTAAGAGATTATGAGCGGACCACGGCGGCACCGGCAGGGTCAATATTTGCCTACGGTATTGATGTCTATCATCGTGGTACCAACCTGACGGTACAGGGGGGGTACCGTTATGCAGTAACTTCCTGCTTTAAAAAAGCCGGTAATGAAGCTATCGGCTATATGGCCTGGCAATTTCAGCACACAAAACCCTGGCATCGCATTTTTGATCATGCAACACCGGATCAACTAGGCTGTTTTGGTGTACCGAAACCTGGGGATTCGTTCTGGACCGAGCAGACCCTCATCGCTGCACAGCTCCGATATCCCAACTGGGATATGAGCCCCTACAAAGATGGCCTATATTGACTTCTGTGCATCGAGCTTCTGCGCAAAACGCCAATGGACGATGAATAGCGGGATTGAGACCAATAAAACAATCAGTATTTGCATCAGGCTTCGGAGTGCATCGTGCCTGACGTTATCGATAGCAATAGTTATTTGCTGTTGTCTACGCTGAGTGACTTCTTCATCACTTAGCGGATCTTCATCATTCGGATTGGATATGGACGCCGCGCGCGAGATGCCGGAACCTCCCTGGTTGATCATAACAGGATAAATAGGCATCCGGCCGGGATAAAGGTGTGACTGTCGATACGCTTCATTGGATTGCAGGTTTTGATAGAGATACGAGTCCATGGTCAGTTTTGGAAACGTGATTTGTACCATGTCGTATAGTCCAATGCCGGTTGAGATGGCAATGCAGAGTATTGAAGCGAAGCAAACGGCGAGTGCGTAGATTCGTGTGAACATATTGATGCCCTGGGTCTAATGAATGCTATTGTGATACATGTAAGACCGGCTGCCAACGAAGTTGTTGTCACCAGGTCAGTGAAACTTGAGTTCACATGAATTTGGATAGCTAATATGAAGGTCGTTTACTGCGTGAAGTATGGTAGTCATGAGGACCTGGAGGTACAGGAAATTGAGGCGCCTGGTGCGCCCGGGCCTGGTCAGGTCAAGGTTGATATTAAGGCGCGCGGGATTCAGTTCAGTGATCTGGTGCGAATTGCCGGAAACTACCAGGACAAGTCCGGTATTCCGTTCGTAGTGGGTGGTGAGGGCGCCGGTACTGTCACTGAAATTGGTGATAGCGTAGAAGGTATCTCGGTTGGTGATCTGGTGATTACACCTGGCGGCTGCGTCGAACAGATCAATATCCCGGCGAAAGTGGTCACGCCTATTCCGGAAGGCGTGGACCTTAATATCGCCGCGTCCTTCAGGAATAGTTATGCGACTGCCTACGACGGCATGCAGAGAGCCAATTTACAGGCGGGTGAAGTCCTGCTGGTGCATGGTGCTGCTGGTGGTGTGGGTTTGGCCGCCGTGGATATTGGTAAACTTTTTGGCGCGACAGTTATTGGAACGGCGAGTTCGGATGAGAAGCTTGCTGTTGTGAAAAAGATCGGTGCTGATCACATTATCAACTACAGCGATGGTTTTCGTGATCAGGTGAAGGCGTTAACCGGTGGGCGCGGCGCGGACGTGATCTATGACCCGGTAGGTGGAGATGTGTTCGATGAGTCCATGCGCTGCATTGCGCCGTTTGGTCGAATATTGATCGTTGGTTTTACCAGTGGTCGAGCGGCTTTGGCGAAAACTAACCATCTGTTGGTCAAGGATGCGTCTGTAATTGGCTTTACCGTAGGCGGCTTGCAACGCCATAATCCAGCGCAGAATGATAAGAATTCGCGCATCTTAATGAACTGGTTAGCTAGCGGCAGGATCACCCCATTTATTTCCCATACCCTTGCTATGGATGATGTTATTGAGGGTTATCAATTACTGGTAGATCGTAAAGTGGTGGGGAAGGTGGTGCTGACCTGACGGGGCGTGCGCGACTCCTGCTAAATTACTTGCCGGTCATTCCCCGGTTTTATTCAGTGCGCCACAAGCTTGCATGAGCAAATGCGCCGCAGCGGTGTTGTTGATCCTGTCAATATTTTTCAGGATACATTTCGCGGCACCCTCATTCATTGCGTGGTGCCTGCCAGCCTGATACATCCGTTCACGATGCTCACCGTGCATACCACCCTTCATCATCATATGCATTTTTCTGTGACCACGATGCGGCATTGAGTGATCATGTTTCTCTGCCATGTCAATCGCTTCATCCGTAGTGACAAACACATGGACGTCAACGCCTTCATCATCCATTCCTGATTCTGCCTGCTCTATAAGTTCTGCAAGTGCAGTTGCATCAATGTCACCATCGGCTTTAATGACTATCCGTGTTTTTAGGCCTTCATGACTATCTGCCAGAATCGCCACCGGCATCAGCAGGAAAAATGAAATTATTAAGATCAATGGTTTTTGCATCGTGGATTCTCGATTTCAATTGAGTGTACAACAAGTTCTTGTCCTTTGCGGTATTCTACCTAGTATTGCCTCCGGTTGTTTGCGTTATTACCTAATGTGGCTAAGGTTAGCTTTGAAGTTGTTGTAAGGATGCGTCTTGAATATTCCGCTTGACCCCGCTGCTATCACTTGTGATTGGTTAACCCACGCACTTCGAGACTCGAAGTTGCTGTCCCAGGACCGTAACGAACATGTAGTTGACTTCGAAATGGAAGTTATCGGTGAAGGTGCGGGATTCATGGGTGAAATCATTCGGATGAACTTGTCATTGTCCTCTGCCGAGACTAATTCACCAACTTCAATGATCCTGAAGATTCCCACAACATCCAAAAACCGGCAGGTTGGACAGAGTATGGGTATCTATGAAAGGGAAATTCGTTTCTACAAGGAATTACAACCCAGAGTCAATGTTCGAACACCCGCCTTTTTCTATGGTGCAATGGAGCAGACACCTGATCCAGCACAAGGATTGGCGATACTTCGTTTCCTAAATCGAATGCCAATCTGGTTGTTTTGGATTGTTTTCCGCTTACTTAATTGGTTCGGAAGCAGGAAGCAGCTTGGTTTTGTTTTGTTGATTGAGGATTTAGGACATTTGCGTGTAGGGGATCAGGTTGCGGGATGTTCAAGCGGCGATGCAAAAAGAGCACTCAATACGATGGCAAGTCTTCAGACAAGATTTTGGCAGAGTCAAACGCTGACAGACCTTCTCTGGATTGTGCCGTTTGAACTGTTAACCAAAATTACACAGGTTTTCTATTTGCAGGCGTTACCTAAGTACCTTACGGCGAATAAAGATCAACTTTCGTATCGCGAAAAGCAATTGCTGGAGTGGCTGAAGGTCAATGCTGTGGAATTGATGAACAAGCTTTCAAACAGGCCCTATACTCTGTTACACGGGGATTTCCGTCTGGACAATATATTCTTTGATGATGAAAACGATGACGTGGTGTTGATGGATTGGCAATCGCCGGGCTGTGGTCCGGCAGGGTTGGACCTCTCGTACTTTCTCAGTGCTTCGATGGCAGCCGATGTGACTGATCAAGAGATGGATCAATTGATCGAGTACTATCGATGTCAGCTTGCAGAAAACGGAGTTGAGATTTCGAACGAACAAATGCGCTGGGACTATGAGGCAGGGATGCTGGTTGTATTACTCAGGGTAATCCCGGCAGAGCACCAGGATGTCCTTAATCTGGGTGATGACCGTGGCCATGATCTTGTCATCACCTGGATC
>JAPUGI010000350.1 GCA_027292925.1 Gammaproteobacteria bacterium | reverse complement strand
TCCATCGAAGAACATTCAAATCCATTTGATAAAACCCTAATCAACGTCACCATGGTAAGAGGATTGACTCAATCGAGTCTCAACAATTTCGTAGAAGCAGAAGATTCTTTTCGGCGTGCACAACATATTTCCCACCGAGTCAGTGGCGTCAACACACTCGAACAACTGGAAATCATAAACTACATTAGTGAGCTAGATCTGAAACAGGGTAAGCTCTTGGATGCGGACCGGGAGCAACAATTCAACTTGAGAATTAGCGAGCGGGCATACGGTAAAGACAGCGAAGAACTACTGCCTATATTGCAGCGGATCGGAGCTTATTTTGCTTTCCGTGGAAACACAGTCCCGTTAACAAGATCAGCTGACCCCACTAACCGTGATTTATTGTTCAGGCAATCCATTGATTTGTATGACCGTGCCATAAAAATAATTGAGGATAACTACGGTGTTAGTGACATGCGCCTGGTGGAACCTTTACGTGGTCTGGCACGAGCAAGACTATTACAATTTACTAATCGCCGGGCATCGGAGGCCGCGCTCGAACGCGCATTGAATATTGTGCAGAGCAATCCCAATACAGACATCACCGATCGAGTTAAGGCAATGATCGATTTGGGAGACATTTACACCATTGACGGTAACAAAAAGGCAAGGCGCATTTATCTTCGGGCATGGCAAATGATGCAGGCAGATAACGCTTTTCAACAGCTTAGTGCCGATATCTTCAGCGCCCCGACTCGATTGTATCCGGAGATATACGATGTTTTATATTTGACTCGACCGCCCGACGCCGCGAAAACGGATGAAGACGTCGAGCTCTATGTTGATGTTACCTATACAGTTCGTAAGGATGGTCGCGTCTCCAACATCAAACTCATCGACAAGAATGTCCCTAACACGGAAGTCAGATATATGCGCACAGCATTGAGCAATAGTCGTTTCAGACCGCGTATTGTCGACGGAGAATTACTGTCGACAGAGAATCTGATGATTCATCAGACATACGAAGTGATAGAAAATAACCAGCTGGGTTTATCATTACCAACCAATAAAAATTCACAAGGCTAACCGTCTCTAAAAGCCTGCCTATGCGGCACCAACGTGAATGCCGTCACGATGCTAACCATGGGGTCAGCATGATCGATACAGGATTGCTTTATTTCCCTTACCAGTCGACCTGCGGCCGTTTCGCCCCAATACCAATTTTCAATTTCATTGGCAGTGGCATGGCCCGGTTGACTCATCGCCGATTCATTGTGAAATGCCTTTAGGTCTTCAGCGGCATATTTCAAACTGTCGGCGATAGAATACTTAATCCCTGGCTTGGCACTCACCGGCGTGTCTTCCAGAAATGACACTAGAAAACTAACAATTTCATCGAGGGACATCTCTGATACCCCAAAGGAAGTATAGCCTCTTTCATTCTTTCCCTTATCAAACCAGGGTTGCAGCAACCTGATTTCATTAAGCACCAACTGCTCCAGGGTCTCATCAGATGCTTTCTTTGCAAAGGTCACCGGACAGGACCAACATTCCATCGTTTCATCATCTCTGCCGGGTGCTTCTTCATTGAAAACATCAAACACGGGTCCGTCCTTGCGCTCAAGTAGATTGAGCGCCGCAGTAAGGACTCGGTGCTGGAAGTCTGCGTTATCCGGAACACCAAGAGGCCGGCCGAACTCGAAGGGCACAAGTAGTGTTCTCGGCGGACGGATCCGTTCAGCATGTTGAGGGATCAACGCGATGATTACTGTCGGTATCCCCGTCCGTTCAAAATAATGAGCCAGCCCGCTAACTGCGCGCGTGCAAAGGGGTCACACCGGTACCAGAATTAACCCATCGACTTCATCAAAACGCAGGTTCCTGGCTAGTTGCTCGGCGGCAGATTTCATTTTCTCGGGTTCAGTCGCCCCCATAAATGAGTAGTGGTACCTGGCGATACTTCCTATCTCACCTTGCGCTGCTTTTTCATGAAGTCGATCCAGCGGCAAAGCAACATTATGATCTTGCGCGAACCCACTTCGATCAAAATTGGTGGAAATGTGGCTCATCATAATATCCTGGTGAGATTCTGTATCCAGAATACGATAATCCACAGCCCCCAGAGCAAAGGGTTTGTCATCTCGGTGCATGAGCCCTGCGGTGGAAACTATGGCAATTCGCCGCTGATTTAACGCCGGGCCGGAGACAGGTTCGGTGAGCTCGTATTCTTCACAGGGCGTATTAACCAGCGACTCGGGTACTTCTTCTGCTTTCATTAGATCCTTTATTGGTTTCCAGGGTATTCAAACTTCCCATACCCGGACCGTGAAATCGGCAAATATATTCTTTGATTGGCAAGTCCCGGCACGTCCGCAATCTGTTTTTCTTGTTCCTTCACTCTATCCAGTGCCTTTCAACGGTTCTTCAGTTGTTGGTTTTGTCATCGTCGTACCTCGTAAGTTCCCGTTTATTGCCACTTACTGAATATATGTGGTGGCAGGGTTTTGCTGAACCGTCTTCTGATGTCGTGCAACTCCAATTCTGAGTTAACCCATTCTGCGCCATTCCAGAAGAACACCAGGCTATGGACGCCAATCTTGTACTGGAGCCCGTTTATTTCGTAAATCTGCTCTGATGATTCTGTTTCACTCATTTCAATAATCCTTGAGGATCACAACGAAACCCAGGCGTTAAACCCCATGCGGTTCTCCGAACAGGCATTCAACCTCGCAGCTGGTGGTTGATTCCCTTGTCGTAATCAAGGTAGCGAATTTTATAATTGCCCGGAATCTCCTGCCCTGGGGTGCGAAAGCGATTGATGTAGTTCAGGATGGACGGCGCCGCGGATCCACTGCGTTCCTCGAACTCAAGAAAATCATCCTCAAACCAGTCGAATATCCGCGACAGGTAAACGGTTCGTTTGCTTTTATCAATCCGAACATTCTGCATCTCATTGACAAATTCGTGCATCGCGCCATTCAATTCGGTATCAAGATCCGCAGCAGTAAAGGCAGCTTGCGGCAGCCGAGGACAACTCACCGACGCGCAGTTCAGAGCCGCATGGACGCGCGGGTCCGAAAATGACTCGCGGATCAGCACATCTTCAATGGCTTGCAAGTTAGTGACTTGTCCATCAATCTTCACCTTCATGCGCCGGAAAAAATTGTATCCTGAAATCAAACCGCTCCAGACGCTTCTTCGCTCGGGCCCGCGATCAAGAACGCCCTTGAACAAAAGTGCATTATACGCGTTGATGTAGAAGGCAAGTTCCGAATTGCTGTCAGGGAATCTTGATGGATCATTTGAGGGACCCGTGTTTTCAATGAGTTCAACATAGCGATCAAACCCGGCGCGATCGGCAAGCAACGCGTCATAATCCACAAACCCGCGAGCATCGACCACCTGCGACAGGACAGCTGTC
>JAPUGI010000035.1 GCA_027292925.1 Gammaproteobacteria bacterium | reverse complement strand
TTCCTTTGGATAACCGGTCTTCTCTGCAACAACATCCAGCAGCATTCCTTCAAAATCGATCTCAGAAGCTGCTGTACTGGCAAGCTCTCTTGACTTTGCCGCGGGCGCTGACTTCGCTGCAGGCTCTGTCTTCGCTGCAGGCGCGGAGGCACTGGCGAAAGTAATAATTTCACCCAGCGTATTGAGCGAGGACAGTTCACCTGTATCCAGTTCTCCAAGATGGGGAATCTGTTCCTGGAGGGAAGAGAGAATCTCTACCCGCTTGATGGAGTCAATACCAAGCCCGGATTCCAACTCCATATCCAGGGTCAACATTTCTTTCGGATACCCGGTTTTCTCCGCGACAACATCCAATAACATCGCCTCGAAGTCGGGCCCTGTATTTGCAGGAGCTGTGGCAGGCATCCCTGCGGCAGCCGTTGCTGTGGCAGCCGTCGTTATTGCAACCGGTGCAGCTTGAACTGTTGCAGCTGCAGCTACGGCGGACGGACCAGGCGCAGCGGCAACAACGGCATCAGCTACAGGGACGCCTGCCGCAGGGATGCCTGCCGCAGCATCGGCTGCAGAACCACCTAACTGTGTAAATGCAACTTCGCTTGCCCGCAAGAACGCCTGGTGAGCTTCAAGGAGTGTGTTTTGGAATGACTGCTGTGCTGCAAGCGTCTGCTGTTGCAGGCTCTGAAATGCAGCAAGCCAATTCGCATCTCTCGCCGGTTGCGGCACTGGCGCGGGTGTTGCAGCGGGTGTTGCAGAAGAGGCTGCTGCGGGAGAGTGCACGACAGGAGACGCCGCTGGTTGTGCAAACACGGGTTGTTCCACGGGCAATTCAGGGTTGGGGCCTGGCAGGCCTGCAGCGCCATTTTCAGGTGGGTAGGGTTTACCATAATTGGCGCCACCCAGCTGGACAGTAACCGGCGATCTTTCAAAAGACTCAGCCGGAGGCTCTACCTCGGCAAAATCTTGCCATAGGGCTGCATAGTTCAGGGAAACTCCAGCAGCGGACAGACAACCCAGGGCATTCCAGAATGCCGAGCGGCCATCAAGTTTTTTGTTATCCAGTGATACCACCTCAAATTCTCTGCCCTTGAGGCAATCCTTCACCATTCCCGCCAGCAATGAGTTGGGGCCGACCTCCAAAAACAGGCGGATGCCATCATCGTGCATTTGTTCAATCAATTGCTGAAATCGCACCGGGTTAGCTAACTGCCACGCCAGGGTCTTTCGAATTTCTTCTTGTTTGGTTCCATAGGTTTCGGCCGATGTATTCGAGTAAACAGGAACGGTCGGCACGCCAACCTTGATACCATTCAGAAATTCGTAAAAGGGTTCTGCACTGGGGCTAACAATGTCGGTATGGAATGCAGTAGCGACCGGCAGTCTGCGGAACGTGGCACCAACTGCCTCCAACTGCTTTTCCGCCTTCTCTATCTCAGTTGTTTCACCAGCGATAACAACCTGAGTCGGGCTATTAATATTAGCCACACAAACCGCACAATCCCATTCATCCAGATAGGCCTGAACTTCTTCATTGCCAGCACCAACCGCTGTCATTGAACCAGGGGTTGAGGCAGCAGCTGCTTTCATCAATTCACCTCGTCGACGGGAAACTGCTAACAAGCTCTCTGGAGACTGAATGGCGCCGGCGGCATAAAGAGCTGTCACTTCACCATAACTGTGCCCGGCAACGGCATCAGGTTTAAGATCCAGGGTTTCAAGTAAATTAAGCATGGACCAGCTAACACAGCCTATCGCTGGTTGCGCCCAGTCAGTACTCGTAAGCAGCTCGGCTTGTTGATTCCGATCAGCATCTGTAAAAACGGGAATGGGAAACACCACCTGGTCCAGTCGGCGTTCACTGTCCAATTCAACGGTACTCGCGATGTCCCAGGCTGCGCGTGCTCGATCAAATTCACAGGCAAGCTCGGAACCCATGTTCACGTATTGACTGCCCTGCCCAGGGAACAGGAAACCAATTTTTTGCTGTTCACGGGCGACGCCGTAATGAATACGATTTGGCATCGAAAATGATTCTTCAGGTTGCGCGCTTACTTTTTCAGCTGCTTGACCGAGTTGTGTTGCAACAGCATCCCCGTCCTCGGCAATGATCGCCAACCTGTATGCGTCGGTCGCCACAAATTCCTTCTGCGATTGTTTTGCCAGCATAGGCAATGCGCATCCGGAAAGTTTTTCCACGGCAGCTTTAGCGGAAGTGATCAGGTCATCGGGTGAAGTGCCCGAGAAGAGTAGTAATTCAACCGGGGAAGCATGATATCGACCACGTGCTTCTCCTGTCTGCACATGCTCCTCCAATGCGACGTGAAAATTACTGCCGCCAAATCCAAACGAACTAACAGAACCTTTTCGAGTGGTATTGGGATCATGAATCCAGGGTCGAGTTTCTGTATTAAGAAAAAATGGGCTCTCCTCTATTTTCAAGGCTGGATTCGGCTCGCCAACTTTGATCGTCCCGGGCAGCACCTTGTGGTGCAGTGCCATTACCACCTTAAACAGAGACGCTGCCCCTGCAGCGGACTTGGTATGACCAATTTGTGACTTTACGCTGCCAAGTGCGCACCACTGTCCCCTGCCTGCCTCAAAGCCCTCAAATGCGACCTTCAGCCCACCAAATTCAGCCGCATCACCCGCTTTTGTCGCTGTACCATGGGCCTCGATCAATTCAACTTCATCCACGTCATAATCCGTCATGTCATAGGCGCGCCTGATGGCAAGAGCTTGACCTCTCGATTCTGGTGCATAGATGCTGCCTGAACGGCCGTCTGAGGAAGATCCTATTCCGCGGATCACCGAATATATTCTATCTCCATCTTTCTCAGCATCTTCAAGCCGTCGCAGAGCAACCATACCGATGCCTTCACCCAGCATCGTGCCATCCGCATCGGCAGAAAACGGCCGACAATCTCCAGTGGGAGACAGTGCGGGTGTTTGGCTAAAACACATATACATAAAGATGTCATTCAGGGCATCGACACCACCCGTAATAACAAGATTCGAACTGCCTGATTGCAGCTCTCGAACAGCCATCGCGACGGCGCCAAGACTGCTGGCGCATGCTGCATCTACGACACAGTTGGTGCCGCCCAGATCCAGTCTGTTGGCAATGCGGCCAGCAACAACATTACCTAACAACCCGGGAAAAGTGCTTTCATCCCATTCTGGATAGGTCGCTTCAATGCCATCACAAACTTCAACAACCTTACTCTCCGGAATGCCCGCATCACGCAGTGCCTTCACCCAATTTGGGCGCTGTATACGAGACACCATCTGGCCGACCATCTCTGTCGCAGATGCAACCCCGAGAATAACGCTGATATCTGACTTATTGACCTTACCAAATTGCACACTCGCGGCATCGTCCAGGACTTTACTCGCGACGATCAGCGCCAATAACTGCGCTGTGTCCGTAGTCGACAATTGCTTCGGTGGCATACCGAATTCCATCGGATCAAAATCGACCCTGGGCAGAAAGGCTCCCCTGTCACCATAGATCTTGCCTTTTTTACCTGGTTCCGCATCATAATAATCATCGATCAGCCAGTGATCCTCGGGCACTTCAGTCATGAAGTCATCGCCTGCCAATATATTGCGCCAGAATGACTGGCCACCGACAGAGCCAGGGAACAGCCCACTTGCACCAACAACCGCAATCGAGCTAAAACTGGCTTCCTTTTGTTTCGTCATTAACCTACTCTCCTGTCCCGATAATGAATCGGTCTGCAATATTTATAAACTGGTGTATGTGTCTGTCTAGCTCAGGTCTTCAAGTTCGAAGTACCGTCGGCGGGAAATCCAAAACATCCTGCGCCATGGCCAGTCCGAAAGTTCTCAATTGTTGCGCACGGGTAACATGTGCCGCTCCTTCCAACATGTTCAGGGCAATTTGTTGAATCGTCCGATTCTCCGGTACTTCCAGAAAACTTCCCGCTACCCATCGGTTAAATGCTCCCATCGCGGGGCCACACCAGAGTTGATAATCAACCTGGCGAGACTCCTCGCCCCTGATAGGCCATTGGCTTGAGCTACCGATGTACCAACGAAAAATCAGCGCCATTTTGTGTTTTGGACTCTTATTGGCCTTCTCGATCTGTTCAGGATCCGTAAGGGAAAAGAATTCAACTGTCTGCTGCCAGACCTCCTCAAGGGTTTGCCTGAAAATATTCTTCTCGATATTCGCTCGTTGATCTGCAGGAATCTCTTCAATGGAATCATATCGGCTATATAAGTCGTGTAACTGATTTCCTCTTACTGCCATCATCGTGCCGCGTTTCAAAACCTGCACTTTAACGCCAAGTTCAAACATATCCGCAGAGGCAGTCATGGCCACATCAGCTATTTGCGCCTGAGCAAGTAGTCGACGGCTGCTATCAGAAACACCGGATTCCACTGCAGATTGGTGAATCGTACCAACCAATACAAACGCTGCTCCGAGTGCGTAGGCAGCGGCAACACTGATGGGTGTACCCAGGCTCCCGGCTGCACCCAATCTGATGGGTCTATCGTAAGCAAATTCCTTGATCAGACGATCACGCAAACTCATGATCGCCGGAAACAGTGCATTCAGTGGTCGATTATCCGTGTGACCACCGGAATCAGACTCGATAATAATGTCTTCTGCCAGCGGAATTCCCGCTGCAATTTCAGCTTCTTCGGCGGTGAGTTTCTGCTCCGCAACCAACTGATCCAGGATCTTACCCGGGGCCGGTGACAAGAAATGGCTGGCGACTTCTTCACGAGATATTTTGGCGAATACATAATTCTGCCGCCGCACGGACCCATTTTCTGCGCGCGACAAACCACTACAGGCGTACCAAACAATCGCGGGAGTGAGCGCCATATAAGCGGAAGCCGATACTCGTTTTACCCCAAGTCGCAAGTAAAGTTCGACGATTTCATTTTCCAAAGCAGGTTCGTTGGGTGAGTGGATTAAATTGCTTCCCCACGATAATCCCGCTGGATCCAACGCCGAACTGATTTCCATTAGTGCTTCTTCAACAACTTTAGGTGAAAGACCGGCAGCGCCGAACATGCCCAATGCGCCCATTTTCCCCAGCTCGATCACCAGCTTTGCCGATCCGATGCCGCGAGCCATGGCACCGCCAACATAGGCAAAGCGCACGCCATGCGTTTCCTGAAACCCCCTGTCACCCAACCATTCCGGGTAGAGTGGCGGTAGGATACCTAACAGCGGGTATAATTTCTCACCAATTTTCAGCCCATTTTTCGGCTCATTTGATAGCACTTCGCCGCCACCCGCCAACCCAATACGCCGGCTGGATGGATCAAATACCACGTTGGTCGGCTGTCTGACCGAAGCACGAACGGTTTCTGAATCAATAGGAGAAAAATTGGTTTCCGACGGATCTCCGACCCACACCCCCACATTCAAGGGACAGAGTTACTGACCACCTGGTCAGCCGCCTGTGTTTTCATTGTCATTGTAGTGTCTCAAACTGCGTATTCCGGGCGGCAGTCGCCGTCCCGGAACAACCCCGGGGCGGCGATTATACCGACTTGAGCCAATATTAGGTACTGACAAGTTAAACCCCGGATTGGGCAAGTTCCCAGCCTTCTACCGTGCTGCTATTACACGATCCAATGACACAAAGGCGGGCCCTAAACTGACTGCTTGCCTGTCGATAGCCCTTTTTTACTTCCTATCCTCTTCAATTTTCCAGCAATTTCATCTGCCGCGGCGGGCGGGCGTATCCGTCGACAAA
>JAPUGI010000349.1 GCA_027292925.1 Gammaproteobacteria bacterium | reverse complement strand
TGGCCGGTTAGAGACAGCGGGAAAAACTAATCTCAGGGGGCCAGCACTTCCGCTTTTTCTCCGAAGCGGGCAGGTAGACTGATTGGGCGAGGGCTATAAAAAACGCTCCTTCGTGCCCAGAACAGAAGTCGAGCGATGCCCGTATCTGCTTCGACAATACCCGGTCCGGAGCGGACGTATAGAACCGAGTATGTATGCTCTTTGACTAAACGTCAGAAATACATAGAACCGAATAAAAGTTTCCCTAGTAATGCGATAATACGGCTATGAGATTTCCTCTGAAACAATACCTGGCCACTCTGCTGACATTAATTCTAGTGGCACAGGCACCTCTTGCGATGGCACTCTCCTGTGTGTCGGCACCCATGGAAGCGAGGAATGTCGCTGGTGACTCTGGTGGAGACATCGGTGAAGAAAAGTGCCGAGAGATGCCTGGCACAACATTCTGCCAGTCTGATAGTTGTTGCGTGACTTTCGCTGCAGCAATAGTAGATGAGCCGATCGTAAACCATGTTCTTCGAATAGAATCTTCTCCACAAGAATTCGCTAATCGACTAACCAGCACCTACCTCGCGTCAAATACCCGCCCACCAATTAATTAGTTCACAGAATAGCTGCGCCTGAAATTCGGGGGCAGGTTGATATTTTTCGTCTTGCGCTGCAAGGCCATCAGAGATCTGTGAATATGAATGTTTTCTTTAACTTACGACCAAACAAATCCTTCTCGCTACCCGCGGGTTTCAGCGGGACTGTGATACTAATTTCTTCCCTGATTAGTTTATCGACATTGGCTGGCGATCAACCTGCAATGTCGCTGCCTAAGTTAATCAGTCTCGCCGTTGAGCATGATCCCTGGCTGGATCGAAGCAGGGCACTTGAGCATGCTCTATCTTCTGAAGCGATTTTCGTTGGTGAATTGCCGGATCCACAGGTTTCAGTAACATTGCTTAACTTCCCAACGGATACCTTCGATCTGGCCCAGGAACCAATGACCCAGATTCGATTCGCTGTCACCCAAAACTTTCCAGGTGGTGAATCCAGGGCCTTACGACGTCGTGTAAAAGTATTGCAGGGTGAACGACAAGTGGTCAACCAGATCACCCGCAAGAAAATCATTGAATTACAGGTTACGGATTTGTGGTTAAGCATCCATCTTGCCAGGTTGACTTCGCAATTGATTAACGATGATAGACCTTTGTTCGAGCAATTAATTGAGGTGACCAATGCGAGCTACCGAAGTGCGACACGCCGAGTGAGCCAGCAGGATCTCATCCGAGCACAACTCGAACTCACTAAACTTGACCACCGTCTTTTAAGATTGAAAGAACTCCAGGAAAGTCGCCATAAAGAACTCGCGGAGTGGTTACCTATTGATTATCTGGCGACCCCGATTTCCTGGCAGATTCCCGTTGAATTGACAGTAATTCCTGTTCGTGAAACAGACGGTGACCGACTTCACCAATTGTTGTCTCGACATCCAGAGCTGCGGTCCATTGACCATTCTGTAGCCGCAAAACGTATCGGATTGTCACTGGCACAAGAAACGAATAAGCCGGACTGGGCCTTGAATGCAGCATACTCCTATCGGGACGAAGATCGTTTTGGAAGAGACCTTCCAGATTTTGTGACACTGGGTGTGACATTCCAGTTACCTATTTTCAAGAAAAACCGGCAGAACAAACAGATCGTGGCGGCAGCCGACAGGGTATCCGCGAGTGAATCGGGGCGTCTGGTCAAATTACAACAACTGACTCGGCGTTATCTCAAGGCTTATGCCACATTGGAGATACTTGATGAAAGGCTGGTTTTGTATCGGGAATCCTTACTCAGGCAGATGCAAGCATTGGCGGAAGCTTCTCTGAATGCTTATACAACTGATGCAGGCGATTTTGCAGACGTAATGAGAGCCTATATTGCTTTACTAAACACCAAAATCGAGGCTCAAACAATCAAGGTGAATAGATTAAAGGTGTTAGCCGAAATTCGATATGTCGCAACTAACCCGGAGTACGCATTGTGAAAAAAATAATTGGATATCTCGTCGTGCTGCTCATCGGCATTGGTATTGGTTTTGGTTTATTGCAAATGATGGGACCAAAAGATGTTTCAGTAAGTGTTGCCGCTGAAGAACCACTCTACTGGGTTGCCTTGATGGACGCTTCATACCGACGGGATAAACCAGGAAAATCGCCCATGGGGATGGACCTGGTGCCCGTCTATGCGGGCCAAGCCAGTGGCGCTGGCACGGTTAAAGTATCTCCAGGGGTTAAGCACAATCTTGGTATACGCACATCGCTTGTTCGACGTGGGTTGATGAAGGACTCACTTACGACCTTTGCCATTGTCCAGTACAACGAAGACTTGATGGTGAACGTCTATCCGCGAGTTGAAGGATGGATCGAAAAATTGTTCGTCAAGAGTGAAGGGGAAGCGGTAACTGAGGGTCAGGCGCTGTACGAACTCTATTCTCCAGAGCTCATTAATGCCCAAGAAGAATTTCTGGCTGCACTACGGCAAGGCAATCAGATTCTTATTCGTTCGGCTCGCGAACGGTTGGCTTCGTTGTCAGTACCTGAATCCATCGTTTCAGGTATAGAAAAGCATAGAAAAGTTCAACGTAGTGTCACTGTTTATGCAACACAGTCTGGAGTTGTTCATCGGCTCGAAGTCAGAGAGGGTAATTTCGTTAAGCCCGGCAATCAGATTTTGTCCATCGCGGGCCTAGCATCAGTCTGGGTCACGGCTGATGTATTTGAAAGTGATGTATCAGAGATTGGAGTTGGTGATTCTGTTTCGCTGAAATTTGACTATTTACCAGGGAAAATCATCCAATCTACTCTAGATTTTATCTATCCGGTCGTCGATTCCAGGGTTCGGACTTTGCGTGTACGAAGCACTGTTGATAATGCAGATGGTTCTCTTCGACCCAACATGTTTGCAAAGGCGACAATTAAACTAACTGATGACAAGTGGACCACATTGGTGCCAGTAGAGGCAATTATCCGGACGGGTAATCAAAATAGAGTCGTACTTGTTTCTGGATCGGGTGAATACAAATCGATAGCGATTGATCTCGGTCGAGTCAGCAGGACTGAGGCAGAAGTGCTCCATGGATTGAATCCCGGGGATGAAGTCGTTACACATTCGCAATTCCTGCTGGATTCGGAATCAAGCATCACATCAGATTTCAAGCGGATGGATTTGACACCTACGCAGATGGAGAAATCCGACTCTCCAGGAAGTGAGATAGATCACTCAGCAACGGGGGCCGATAATGATCAATAGTGTGATCAAATGGTCCATTGAGAATCGTTTCTTTGTCATTCTAGTGACAATCATCTGGGTCGGATTTGGCATTCAATCACTCCGGAATACGTCGGTGGACGCCATTCCTGATCTCTCTGATGTCCAGGTCATTGTTAAGACAACCTATCCCGGTCAGGCACCTCAAGTTGTGGAGGACCATGTTACTTATCCGATCACTACGGCAATGTTGTCTGTGCCTGGAGCGATCACAGTGCGCGGATTTTCTTTCTTCGGTGACTCCTACGTATATGTCATCTTTGATGATGATACCGATCTTTATTGGGCGCGTAGCAGAGTGTTGGAATACTTAAGCCAAGTTTCATCAACTCTGCCGAACAACGCCCGTCCCCAACTCGGTCCCGATGCTACAGGAGTGGGATGGGTATACATCTATGCACTGGTAGATACGTTAGGCACGCATGATGTAAGCCAGCTTCGTAGTTTGCAGGATTGGTTTCTGAAATTTGAACTTCAAACGGTACCCGGTGTTTCTGAAGTTGCGACAGCGGGGGGTATGGTAAAGCAATATCAGGTTGAAATTGATCCAGAGAAGTTGCGCGTATTTGGTATCCCATTGAGCCTAGTTCGAGTGGCAATTGAGAGAGGGAATCAGGAGACGGGCGCCTCAGTCATTGAAATGGCTGAAGCAGAATACATGGTCCGCACGACAGGTTACATCCAACAAAAAGAGGACCTTGAGAATATTCCCCTTGGGGTGAATCAACGCGGCGTACCTTTACTGTTAAAAGATATTGCCGATATAAGGCTCGGTCCGAAAATGCGCCGTGGAGTAACTGATCTTAACGGACAGGGAGAAAGTGTCGGTGGCATTGTCGTCATGCGTTACGGCGAAAACGCTCAGAAAACAATTGATGCCGTTAAGGCGAAACTAGACAGTCTGAAGCAAGGATTGCCAGAAGGGATTGAAATTGTCCCTGTTTATGACCGGAGCAAATTAATATCGAGAGCAATCTCCAATCTGGCAGAGAAATTGATAGCAGAGATCATAGTCGTCTGCTTGATCTGCCTGTTGTTCTTACTCCATTTTCGTTCGTCCATCGTGGTGATGATTACATTGCCGGTTGGTGTCCTGTCTGCAATTGTAGTCATGCAGTTACAAGGTCTGAACGCCAATATCATGTCGTTGGGTGGAATAGCCATTGCTATCGGAGTCATGGTTGATGGCGCTATCGTCATGATTGAAAACCTCCACAAAAAGCTGGAAGGTAAGCAGCCCAACGACCAAGAACGATGGAAGCTGGTTGCGGATGCCGCGCAGCAAGTGGGTCCGGCGCTTTTCTTTAGTTTACTCATCATTACCGTGAGTTTTGCTCCTGTGTTTGCGCTTGAAGTACAGGAAGGACGCTTGTTTTCCCCGCTGGCATACACGAAGACTTATGCCATGGCCGCTGCTGCCATCCTGACCATTACCTTGTTGCCTGTGTTGATGGGTTATTTCATTCGCGGGGAAATAAAATCTGAAGAGAACAACATCATTAATCGTGTATTGAAAGCAACCTACTTGCCAGTCCTGAAACTTGTATTGCGTCACCCTCTTAAAACCATTGGTATGACGTTGGTGCTCACCCTGG
>JAPUGI010000348.1 GCA_027292925.1 Gammaproteobacteria bacterium | reverse complement strand
GAGCGCCCCGGCAGTCATATTCCTGTTCGGGTTGAGGTTAACTAGTGTCTGGTGTTTTTTGGGGAGTGTTTGACCTTTCCCTCTCGGTGATTTGCTTCGCAATTCCCCTGCCGGGGGTCCTGTTTCACTTCGTGAAGCCATGCCCTACCACCTCAGATCAAGCTACCGCCTACTTAATCTCAATGAGTTCCACTTCGAAAATCAAAACGGCATTAGGCGGAATACCACGAGTTCCCCCGGGACCATAGCCCAGCTCAGGTGGAATAATGAAGCGTGTCTTGCCGCCTACTTTCATCAACTGCAATCCTTCCGTCCAACCCGCAATGACCTGGTTCAGCCCAAATTCTGCTGGTTTTCCGCGCTTGATGGAACTGTCGAACACTTTTCCGTTAGTGAGCTTCCCTTCATAGTGCACGACCACCTTGCTCTCGGGTCGCGGATTTGCACCCGACCCTTCAGTTAATGTTTCGTACTGCAACCCGGTGGAAGTTGTTTTGATGCCTGGTTTCCCCGCATTATCTGCAAGATATACTTTGGCCTCATCCAGACTTTCAATTCCGGCTTTATCTGCTTTTGCCTCATTGTTCTTTTTAACTTCCTGTTGCTTTGCCCGCACAATAGCAATCACACGTTGCTGTTGCCCAGGTGTCAAATCAGGCAGATTCCCTCCCAGGGAATCTTCGAGTCCACGACGCAGGCTGTTGAGGTCGACGTCCATGTTGCCCCCTTCTTTCAACATGTTGCCGAAGGAATAACCAAAGAAATATCCCCGTTCATCTTTCATTTCCTTTTCTGTATCGTTTTCTTCTTCCGCCAAAACAGAGCTAGAAATAACAATAATAAATGCTGATATGTATTTGATTATAAATGACTTTCCCATAAAATCCATGTTCCCCTTTAGCGTCAATTCGCGGCATTGTCTCACACTGTCCGGAGTGGAAATCAGGATTTGAGCAGCTAGTCGCTAAATTTCTACGCTCGGTCGGTCGAAAATTATAATTAGCAGACGCTAAGTTCTTGATTACATACACTCAACACCGCAAACTGGAGAGTACCTTTTGCGACAGGACGCAATTAAACGCGGTAGGATTGCATGCGGGGATAGAACCTTGCCACTCTACCCTGGTCACATATCTTTAAACCACCTTCTAGCCAGATAGAGATTGTATGAAGTATTTGCTCCGCCTTGTCTCATTTCTTCCCTTACTAAGCGTCCTCGCACTTGGCACGTCAACCAGCCTTGCAAGCGTTACTGACGAAATCAGGGAACCATTAGTACCCCTTTCTGTTCACAGCAACACCACACGCAATATTGTTGATGCGTTGGCTAGTCGACATTATGTGGCTACGGTACTCGATGACAATTTATCCAACCGAATTTTCGAGAGCTATCTCGGAGATCTGGACCCGAGCCGGAGCTATTTACTAGCTGATGACATTGCTTACTTTGAAACCTACCGATACGAGATGGACGACTCGCTAAGGCGAGGCGACCTGGGTCCCGCATTTGAAATATTTAACCGCTACCATCAACGTGTGATCTCCCGCTTCACGAAAGTCATTGCCTTATTGGAAGATGGATCAGACCACTTCGATTTCACCATCGATGAGGAGCTGGAACTGGATAGAGAGGATGCACCCTGGGCAACCGATGCGAAAGAGTTGGATGAACTATGGCGCAAGCGGATCAAGAATTCTGTTCTAAACCTGAAGCTTGCGGGCAAAGAAACAGAGAAAATTCAGGAATTGTTACTGAAGCGCTACAACAATCGATTGACTCGAACTCGTCAGACCAACAGTGAAGACGTTTATCAGCTCTATATGAATTCCTTCACAAAAACCTACGACCCCCATACTCAATACTTCTCACCTCGAACCAGCGAAAACTTCAATATTAATATGAGCCTGTCCCTGGAAGGTATCGGAGCTGTATTGCAACTCGAGGATGAGTACACCAAGGTAGTAAGCCTCGTTCCTGCTGGTCCTGCTGATAAATCAAAGCAAATACACCCTAACGACAAGATTATCGCTGTCGGACAGGACAGCGAGGGGGAAATGGTAGACGTTATCGGCTGGCGACTGGATGAGGTGGTGCAGTTAATTCGCGGCAAGAAAGATACCGTCGTACGACTCGATATCATCCCGGCTGCAGCCAAGAATAGTTCCGAGTCAAAAATCATTTACATCACACGCAACAAAGTGAAGCTAGAGGAACAATCTGCCAAATCCGAGATCATCGAAATTGAACAATTCGGGCACACACACAAAATAGGCGTGATTGATATTCCAACCTTCTACATTGATTTCAAGGCACTACAGCAGGGTGACAAGAATTACAAGAGCACGACTCGCGACGTAAAAAACCTTTTGGTAGAGCTTATTGAAAAAGAGGTGGAAGCTGTTGTCATCGATCTCCGGGATAATGGTGGTGGTTCCCTGCAGGAAGCGAAGACATTAACGGGTCTGTTCATTGATCGTGGACCCACAGTCCAGATTCGCAGCAAGAGTAACCGTGTGGATATTCTAAATGACCGTGACATAAGGACCACTTACGATGGGCCACTTGGCGTGCTTGTTAATCGGTTAAGCGCGTCTGCCTCAGAGATTTTTGCCGGGGCCATACAAGACTATAAACGAGGTCTCATTATCGGGTCACAAACTTTTGGCAAAGGCACTGTGCAATCCCTGGTACCGCTCAATCGTGGTCAGTTAAAGCTCACACAGGCTAAGTTCTACAGAATCAGCGGTGAGAGCACACAGCACAAAGGTATTATCCCTGATATCTCTTATCCGGCGAATTATGATCCTGACTCCATCGGCGAAAGCACCCTGGACAGACCATTACCCTGGGATAAGATCCAGGCAACCCGATATCGAACCAAGAGTTCCATCAATCACTACCTGCCGGATCTGGTCACACTGCATTCTGATCGTGTGAAAAACGATCCTGATTTCAACTACTTGAAGGAAGCATTCGCCTATCGCCGTAATCGTAACCTCGAAACTTCCATCAGTCTCAATGAAGAGGTTCGTCGTCAGCAAAAGGACGATGTGGAAACATTCTGGGTGACGATTGAGAATAGGAAGCGAGTGGCACAAGGCCTGGATCCAATCAGGTCCCTTGATGACCTGGAGGAAGAGAACGAACCAGCTTTGGCCGGAGTTGTAACCCCTGCGACAGGCATAACAACCCCAAATGCTGGCGAACAAACGGGTGACGGATTAACCGGTAATGAGCTGGCCGGTAATACCCCCGCACAGACAAGTGATTCAACCGGTACAGCTGTTCCCCTCAGGGACAAAGAAGTTGAGCCCATACGGGATGCTTATGTTGTCGAGACCGGCAGTATCCTTCTGGATTTCATTTCCCTGCAACATCGGACCGCTGCGAAAAACCCAACCTGACCGGTACGGTCATCCCAGGAACGTCGCAATATCACATAAGTCCTTCTTGCTGATATCAGGAACTTGTACATTGTCTGCAGGATAACCAACCACCAGCAACAGAAATGGCCGTTCGGATCTTGGTCTTTCGAGAATATCGTTAAGGAATCCCATGGGGTTGGGTGTATGGGTAAGACAAACCAATCCCGCGTGATGAATTGCCGCTATCAGCAACCCTGTGGCAATACCGACTGACTCAACCGCATAGTAATGTTTCACTTTCCGGCCATCAGGCAGTACACCGAACCGCTCCTGGAAGATCGCGATCAGGTAGGGTGCTGTCTCAAGAAACGGCTTGTTGGAATCGGTCCCTAAAGGGGCAAGGGCATCCAGCCACTCCTGTGGTGCCTTCTCCTCATAAAAAGCTCTCTCTTCTTTCTCGGCAGCCACCCGTATCTTTTGTTTGATCTCTTGATTCTGCACCACCACGAATTGCCACGGCTGCATATTGGCGCCACTGACCGCTGTCCCCGCCGTCCTGATGCAGTTCTCGATAATGTCCCGTGCAACCGGACGCGATGAGAAGTCCCGTACCGTTCTGCGGCGACTCATATCCTTATAGAAGGATTGAGCCCGTATCCTCATCTCCTCGATCGGATATTCACGGTACTGTTCATGGTCTATGAGGACCAATTTGTCATTCACCCTATATCCTGGAGGCGGACAATTCGATATCTGACATCTGCCATACTTCTTTAAACTGCCCTCTCACCTCA
Organism: Gammaproteobacteria bacterium; assembly: GCA_027292925.1. Taxonomy (GTDB): domain Bacteria; phylum Pseudomonadota; class Gammaproteobacteria; order Pseudomonadales; family Azotimanducaceae. Next base: position 2,346 of record JAPUGI010000348.1, on the reverse strand, counting down.
GCTGCCTCGTCAGTTTTTTGCTGCTCTTCCAGTGCTTGTACCAGCCCAAACATCGACCAGCCATTTCGTGGATAATTCTTCAAATCCTGGCGATAAACTGCTTCCGCTGCTTCTGATTTTCCTTGCATCAAAAGAGAATGTCCAAGAGATTGGCGCGCCGGGTAGTACCAGAAAGGCGGTTCGGTATAAGGTAGTGTATCCTGCGTCCTGACTGCCGTTTCATAGTGATCTGTGGCCTCTGCATAGTTTTTCATGGCAAATTGGATTTCCCCGAGAAGCAATTCATTCGCAATATCCAACAACTTGCTTGCGGGAAAGTCGTGGGTATCCAGGAAGCGAACAGAAACACTATCCTTCAGAGGTTCGAGTTGTTGCAACTCCATCTTTGCAGCATCGAGATCGCCTTTTGCGGCATGTGCAATGCCACGGGCATAGTGATGAATGCCGTGTGAATACCTGAATTCCTCAGCTGGTTCAGGCATCGCAAGGATCTGATCCCACTTACCAAAACGTACATACGATAGCTGTGGAATGGTCCTGAAAAATTCAATGGTAGGAAATTGTTTGACCTGTTCCACATTAACATTGTCTGCAACCCTGATTGCGGATTCGATGGAAAGCTGGCTTCGCCCTTCCATGGTAGACGCGGCCCACAGAAAGTGAATATTGTGTGGATAGTACAGCGCCGGATAGAAACCCTGGGCATTACACTGGGCGATATAGGCTTCATCCACGTTTGCCGCGGCTATGTTTGCATCGGAGGCATCGTGATACCTGCCCACCCGCCAATAGATATGAGATGGCATGTGCACCAGGTGCCCTGCTCCCGGTACCAGTTCAGCCAGACGGTCAGCCGCACTCTCAGCCCTGCCTGGAGTGCTCGATGCTTCAACCGCATGTATGTATAGATGGATGGCTAACGGATGCCTGGGTTGTGCAGCCAACACCTTTTCCAGTGCTGAGATCACAATTTGCGTATCTTCGCGGGGATCACCATCATCTTTCCAGTAGTTCCATGGCATGGTGTTCATCAGCGACTCCGCGTAAAGCACAGCGGCATCCATGTCCTCCGGATATTTTTCTGCGAGGCGCCCCATCGCCTTTGCGTAGGCCTGGTCCAGACCCTCACGATCTTTCGTGACATCCCCGTTGTACCTGTGCTGCAAGGCATCTATATAAGCCTGTTCCCGTACACTCGCGTTTGCCTTCCTGGCTATGGCGAGTTGCAGGGCGTCAAAGGCATCCAGCCGTTCATCCGGGGACATAATGACCTTGCCGTTACTCGTAACATTGATATTCGGTCCAGTCGCCAGCGCTTCACCCCAATAACACATGGCACATGATGGATCTAGCTTCTGCGCTGCCTTGAAGCTGCGGATGGCTTCTGCGTGGTTAAATGCAAACGCCAGGACTAATCCCTGGTCGAAATATCTTTGCGCACCTGGTTCGCTGGTAGTGATCTCATGATCATGACTCCCCATACCATCGAACAGCGGCGCACCAGCCCTGTTGATCAAATCCTGATCTGGATGAGGAGGCGGATGTGACATCAACTCGGTTTGAGCAACTTCTTGTGCTGCAGGAGCCTCATTAACCGCATCGGCAACACGGGTTTCCTGACTACAGGCGGTGAGCAACCCGAGCGGTATCAGCACGATTATTATAATTTTGCAAAAGTAGTACATATCGCTTTCCTTAACTAAGGGAGTTCAGCTATCGTATCAAAAATAACGTACCCAGCCATTCGTTGTAATGACCCCAGCCATTAAAATTCTAGAAGCCAGCGGGTGCCGCTTCACGCTGCATTTATATGCCACCAGTCATGGTAGTCGCTATGGTGTCAGTGCGGCTGAAAAACTGGCACTGGATCCTGCACAGGTATTCAAAACCCTGGTCGTCGCGGTAGTAGGTCAACAGCCTGTCATCGCGTTGATTCCAGCTTCAAAGCAGTTGCATATGAAGCATCTGGCAAGGTGCGCTGGTTCGAAAAAAGCGATGCTGATGCCCGGCAGTGAAGCCGAGAAATTAACAGGGTATCTGGTGGGGGGTATCTGCCCTATTGGTCTGAGGAAGCCGTTGCGTGTCTATGCAGACAGGTCCGTAACGCAATTCGGCAATGTGTTTATCAGTGGTGGCAAGCGCGGGCTGGAACTTGAGATCTCATCCAAAGACCTGGTATCAATCACCAATGCGATTGTTTCTGAAATTGTCGACTAGTATTTAAAGGGTAAGGATTTCCCGTCAGAGTAGTTTACAATCTCGTGATGAATTCCTTAACGGACAACGTGTTGCAAGAAGAATCCACAGAGCTGATAGGTCAGTTGCTGATACAAGGTGGGCATATCG
>JAPUGI010000347.1 GCA_027292925.1 Gammaproteobacteria bacterium | reverse complement strand
ACGTCCGCGACATTGTCACCCGAGTCAAAGATCTGTTGATCGGGTGTGATCAGGTCCGGTATGTCATCGAGGCCTTCGAGAGCACCATTGCCAACTGGCTCTTCCTGGGTGACGAAGACCAAACCGTGACGCTCACAAGCTTCAACCGGCACCAGGGAATGCTTCGAACGGTCGAGATCGGGGAATCCGTAGTCGTGTGGGATGTGCCGTAGCTGTCCGTCCAGACGATAGGTCCAGCCGTGGTACCCGCAGATGAACGCTTTCACGCAGCCGCTACCTTTGGCTACCTGCATGCCACGGTGTCGGCAGGCGTTACGAAACGCACGCACCGTGCCATCATCGCCACGAACAACCACAAGTGGCGTATTGGCTGCGGTGCGTGCAACGTATGAACCGGAGTCTGGAAGCGCCGCCGAAGGACAGAACGGGACTGGCAGGCATTTCAAGAGTTCAAGTTCGGCCGAAAATCGCTCTAATGAGCGATAGTTGTCAATCGGTTCCCGCCACCCCTCGTCGCAGACATCGGTGGTTTTGTTGTCGATGTGATCTAGCACCCGCTCGATCATCGCTGAATCGCTCAAGAGTCCAGCCATTATGCTTCCCCCTGTCTTACTCTAGAGTACTCCCTGGCAAATTAGGAGACTAGTCTTTACGAATCTTGTTAAGCAGTCCGTCGGTTGTGTCTTTCAAGTTTTTGACCAAACCACCTTTTTGATACTCGTTAACAACCATATCTTCCACTTTGCGAACATAGGTGTCAGAAGACAATCGGGGTATTCCGTCGTCATGCTGTTCACCAATACCGAAAAGGTTGATCCAAAGGTCACTTTTGTGACCAAGCTGGAGCAGGTCACGGAAGTATTTTCCGGGGTCATCTCGCTTTTTAATCAACCCGGCTATTACGGCTATTATCGATATGGGACTCAACATCAGGTCGCGAAAGGCATCGAGAGCAAGTTTGAATTGAAATGCGAGCAGGTCACGGAATAAGTGCCAGTGCTCGTGTGACTGTTCGTTATCCCCGGGGTCTTTTTGTTCGTCTGTTTCAGCCATATGCGTAGTTTTCCGAGCGGCTTGTCCATTCCAGTATTTCCTGCATAGAGCCGCGATAAATTATTCGATCAGTTTTCTTGTCTAATTGATAGCGGTACATCGGATCATAATAATCTTCCAGCAGTGACCAAATCCAGCATTTATGTAGTTCAAGATTACCCGACTGGTGTTCGATCAAAGCATCTTCAAGGAGTGCGCGGACCTCGGAGTAGGCTACACCGCCGAGTCGCTTGCGGATGGCATCAATTGCCGTACCGAGATAATTTGAAAACTCTTCAAATGCATGTTCCGGAAATTGTTGCGAATATTCCTGCCACTGGCAGACGATATATTCATCATAAATCCTGTTGACCCTGTTTTCTGTTGTGTCATCCAATAAGACGATAGGGGCTTGCTTCATCGCGGTCTGTAATGCCTGTGGCAATTGAATCCTGCCTATCAGTCTTCCTTCATCCTCAATAAACAGGTGATCTAAGGGGCGCCTATCTACAAATTTTAACAACTCGATCGCGACTGCATTTTCAAAATTGATCTGTGACGGTTGTTGATCGATTCGCTTACCAAATGCTGACCCACGATGATTAGCATGATGTTCCAGATCGAGGCTGTTCTTAAGGTGTGTCAGTAGTTCCGTCTTGCCAACTCCGGTTTTGCCCGAAACGATCATCATCTTCGGAAGCTCATCGAAGCGACCCATGAGGAATCGTCGCATAGATTTGTAGCCACCCGGGATTCTCGTGATGCTACCTCCTGTATCTTTCAACCATTCACATGCAATTTGTGAACGCTTACCACCGCGAAAACAATAAAGACATGCGCCAGGGTTACTGTCCATAAATTCCAACCAGCGTTTAATCCTTAATTCCCTTTTCTTGCCGGAAACGAGTTCGTATCCAAGCCTTTCTGCATGTTCAGGTCCACTTTCCTTGTAGCTAATTCCCACCAGGCGCCTTTCTTTATCCGTTAGGATAGGGATGTTCACGACGCCGGGGAATGCACCTTTGGCAAACTCGATTTCAGCTCTCACATCAATCATGGGAGCGCCCTTCAGGAAGACATTTTTTAACAGTTGGGTCTCGCTCACACGTTTTGCCTGCCGATTAAATCAATAGCGCCACCGATGGCAGCAATGTTGTTGCTGACACTCCTTTCAAGGATGAAACGGTTCAAATAATGAGGACCGCCAGCCTTGGGGCCGGTTCCTGACAACCCAGAGCCACCAAATGGTTGTGACTCAACCACTGCGCCAATCATATTCCGGTTTACATAAATATTGCCTGCAGATATGTTCTCGGTGATGTAATCCACCATGGTTTCGTTACGGGAATGTATGCCGAGAGTCAGCGCAAAGCCTGTGGTCCGGATCTCTTCAAAGATCTGTGGCAGCTCTTCAGTTTTGTAACGGATGACATGCAGAACAGGACCAAAATGTTCAGTGGTCAGGTAGTCGATTGCTGGAATCTCGTAGCAACAAGGTGCGATGAAATAACCATCCCCGCTTTCAAACGGCGTTCGTGCAATAAACACAGCCTCCTTATCCAGAGCTTCAATGTGTTTTTGCAACCTATCGCGTGCAGCATCGTCAATGACGGGACCTATGTCTACGGACAGGTCCAAAGGATTACCGACCTTGAGTTCGGCCATGGCGCCCGTAAGGAGTTCAATAATACTGTCTGCGCAGGATTCCTGCAGATACAGTACTCGCAGAGCTGAGCATCTCTGCCCAGCACTGTCGAATGCGGACACAAGCACGTCCTTCACGACTTGTTCGGGCAGGGCAGAAGAATCCACGATCATTGTATTCTGGCCACCTGTTTCGGCAATGAAAGGGATGATGGGGCCGGTTCGGCTGGCTAATACCTGGTTAATTCGTTTGCCGGTGGCGACAGATCCGGTAAACACCACGCCACTTATTCGTTCATCTTCTGTGAGGATGGCACCGATTTCACTGCCTTCTCCACACAGGAGTTGCACCACATCGTCAGGGACACCTGCTTCATGCAGCAGTTCAACTACTCGATGTGCCGTCAAACTGGTTTGTTCAGCAGGTTTTGCAATAACGGTATTTCCGGTAACAAGTGCGGCCGCAATCTGGCCGGAGAATATGGCCACCGGAAAGTTCCATGGACTGATACAGGCGAAAACTCCTCGGGGATGATAAGTGAGCTGGTTTCGCTCACCACTTGGCCCCGGAAGTTGGCGCATCAGGAGTTTCTCTGCCTGGCTGGCGTAATAGCGGCAGAAGTCGACTGCTTCACGAATTTCGGATATTGAAGCCACAACAGATTTACCGGCTTCCCTCGCCATCAAGGTAACAAGCTCGGGCATATTGTCATGCAAGGCGTTGGCAAAGTTACGGATCACGTTAGCCCGGGTGAAAGGGGGGAGGGCGGCCCACTGCAAAAAAGCACATTTTGCTTTTTCAATAACATCAAGGGCACTCTTACGCGTGCTAAAACCTACTTCGCCCACCAGTTTACCATCCACCGGCGAGTGTATTTCGCGAATATCATCTCCACCATAGCACCAGGTCGACTCTGCGAATTTGGAGATTGCCTCGAGTAATTCATGTCTGTGTTTACTGTAGTTTGTATTAAGTCCGGAAGAATTTTCCCTACCAGGAAATATGTCCACCGGTTTCGGAATCCCGGAATCATGGTTCATCAGGTATACGGGATGACGCGCAAGTTCCGCCGCGCTCACGTTACTGGCAAGCTGATTAACGAAAGAGCTGTTGGCAGAATTTTCCAATAAGCGCCTGATCAAGTAGGGCAATAGCTCCTGTTGCTGTCCGATGGGTGCATAGATACAACAGGTGGTTTCCGCGTGACGGTCGAGGAGGCAATCGTAAAGTACGGATCCCATGCCATGCAGACGCTGGAATTCAAACTGCAATTCAGTGGATCCCGATTGTGTCCAGTGCAGGATATTGGCAACGGTCTGGACGTTGTGTGTGGCAAACTGGGGAAACAGGTATTCCTGCTGCTGCAGCATTAACTTTGCACAATAGAGGAAGGCGATATCTGAATGTGCTTTCTGCGTAAAGACCGGGTAGTCATCGAGTCCCATTAACTGGGCCAGTTTAATTTCGGTATCCCAGTAAGCACCCTTGACCAGCCTGACTGGAATCCGCTGTCGATTTTCCCGTCCCAGTTCAGCCAGGTAATTGATGACTGCTTCACCTCGCTTCGAATACGCCTGCACGGCCAGGCCCATCTGTTCAAACCCCTTACCCGGGCCATCTCTGATTAATCGCTCAATAAGATTTAAGGAAAGCTCCAGGCGGTCTGCCTCCTCGGCATCGATAGTTACCTGAACATCAAGGTCACGCGCCAGCTTCACCAGCTCATGAATGGCGGGGTAGAGTTCATCATCGACCCTCCCTAGCAGACTCGCTTCATAACGTGGATGCAACGCTGATAATTTTATTGAAATTGACGAGTTGTCAAACTTGCTGACGAACTTGATTGCCTCGCTGTAAGACTCGAAAAATTTTTTCGCATCTCCCATTGTCAGGGCAGCTTCTCCCAACATATCGCAGGAGTATCGATACGGGCGCCTGTCTTTCCTGATCTTCTTGCGCGCTTCTTCCAGCGTTTCGCCGAGTACAAAATGATCGCTGAAAACCCCCATGCCGATTTCTATGGCCACGCGGATTGCAGGTTCGCCAAGGCGCTCAATGATCTTGGATAAAAACGGGATCTCATCTGTCTCAAGAATTGCAGAGGTAAACAGGAGCGCACGGGTAGAGGAATTAACGAAAGTCGAAAGACTCTTTCCTAAATGATTTGCCCAGTCCGCTCCCGTCAACTTTGATTTTATCAGTGCCTCCCTGGTAGCTTCATCGGGAATTCTCGCCAATGCCTCAGCCAGGGTCATTAACCGGATACCCTCAATTGAATCCAGGCTGTATTCCGCCATAAACGCGTCTAATCCGTTATTAAAGTCAGGGTGTGCCCGAATTTCGTTGATCAGACTGACGGTTTCGGCGGTTACGGCGTGTTGCTCTGTCGTATCGGGTTTGATGGCGCGCGCATACCGGCGCACCATCGTTGGTTCCGGCGCCAGATAATCATCTGCAATGCGTTGTCGTAGGTGTCCCAAATGCGTCAAAGAATGAGTCCTGAAAGAGGCTGTTCTTAATTGTGCGCATCTTAACTTAATAGATTTACAAAGCGAGGAGGTGGCGGTGGATCTCGCAACCACCTAACACCATCTATATCCCTATGGAGGAATCATCCTGTATATTGTTATTATTTTACATAATATACATTATGCGCATACCAGGGTCAGATGCCAAGATCTCCCGGCTCCAAGAATAGTCAATTTTGCGGCCACTCCAACTATTCCTAAGGTTGCCAATGATCCAAGCCATCCTCTGCATCCTGACTTTTCATTTTTTTACCAAAGATTTGTCCCTGAACCTAAAGATCGAGCAGACCTTCTCAAGTGAAATCAATCTAAATGGACGATATCCAAGCGTTGAGAGTATTCCCCACCCATTATCT
>JAPUGI010000346.1 GCA_027292925.1 Gammaproteobacteria bacterium | reverse complement strand
ACATAGTCGAAGATAAAAGTAATTCGATCTTCCTTGCCCTTATTCATAACGCTGTGGGTCTTCTGATTATTGAACTCATAGGCTTCCCCCACTTTCATTTTGTAGGGTCGCCCTGCGATCATGAATCTTACTCGCGGGTTTGTTTTTATAGAATTTGGCGTAAAACCCAGTGATCGCTTGCGTCGCTGGGATGTAAGCCTACCCCTGAGTTCGGATGTACTGCCGTACTGTATCAATGCTCGCATTTCCAATGCTACTTGCGAAATATCCGTCAGACCAGAAGGTCTTTTCAAGCCAGAACTGACCTCTTAGAAAGCGGCTATGTTTTCGCCACATGGCGTTGGTCGTCTGTTGCTTGATGTGCCGCACAATCTGTGAGATGGAAACCGTTGGCGTCGCATCGATCATCAGGTGAAGGTGATCATGATCAACTTCCATTTCAGATATTACGAAGTCCGATCTGGACTCTATACACGCCAATGATTCTTTCAGCGTACTCGTTAAGTCTGGCATGAGAATATTCTTCCGGTACTTCACCACAAAGATAATATGGTAGAGAAGCAGATACTTTCGGCGATTGTGACGATGGTATTGCATAGGCCGTAGTACTGTATATAATCACAGTATGTCAAAGTTAACACAAACACTTCGCTATAACTACCGACTCTACCCGACAGCAAAGCAAGAGGAGCACCTGGTGGAGTTTGGTTCGTATGCGCGAGGGCTGTGGAATTTGCTCCTGTCTGAAAATCAGAGACGATATGCGCATGACAAAAAGTTTTTGTTTTACAATGACATGGCCAAACTCATTACGGAGCTGAAGCAATTCGATGAATTCTCCTGGTTGAGAGCCTTTGATAGCGCCGCCGCACAGCAGGTTGCTCGTGATCTTGATGTCGCGTTAAAAAATGGCATCCGAAAGGATCGAATTCAGCGGTTTCCAAAATACAAGCTCAGTTATAAAAAGAAGAAACAGCATGGCGACAGCTATCGAACGATCAATAACTCAGATTGTATCCGCATTAAAAACGGCACGATCAGTATTCCGAAGGTTGGCCAGGTTTCGATCAGGTACCACCGAAAATTGCCCAGTGCCTTTAAGTCGGTGAGCATCAGTTATCACCATGGAACATGGGAAGCTTCCATCGTAATTGAAGTGAAGAAAGAAGCCCCAAAGGAAACGCTCGGGGCCATTGGCGGGTTTGACATTAACAGCGTTCACACCCTGGTATCGAGCAGTGGCTGGTACGTCACGAACCCTAAATCATTGAGAAATAACGAAGCCAAACTAAAACAGTTGCAGCGTAAACTGAGCCAGCAACAGAAAGGCTCAAATCGCTGGAGAAACACCAAGCACCGCCTCCAGCATGTGCACCTTAAAATCCGGCGGCAACGTCTGGATTTTGGCCACCAGGTTTCCAACACGATAGCCAAGTGTTTCGATCTGGTGGTCTTCGAGGATTTGAATGTAAAGGCGATGCAGCAGTGGAATGGCCGAATGACCGGTGACAATCTTATGGGTGAAATAGTAGACCTCACTCGGTATAAGATGGAGCGGTACGGCGGTCTGATACACAACATCAATCGATTTGCACCCAGTTCAAAACTCTGTAACAACTGTGGCCATTCACAAACCATGGATCTGAAAGACCGGGTTTTTGAGTGTATGGGGTGTGGTCATATTGACTGCCGAGATTGGAACAGTGCAAAGAACATCGAGGCAATTGGTGTTAAGGAATTAATGCAGGCTGGGACAGTCTGCTGGGCTTTGCCCACCTCGCAAGTGAAATCATCCGGTAAAATGAAAGTCCGAACATTGGTTCGGTTGGATGTGGAATCTGCGAAAAGAGACGCCGCTTAACTTCGGTTAGGCTGCAGAAGCCCTGTCATCGCTTGCGTGGCAGGGTAGTTCACCGGCACATGAATACGGTGTCCGTGATGAAACGACGGGTGGGTGTCGCGGTGGGGTGTGATGACTTCTCCCGGTAACAATTTTGCCGCCATAGCACGGATGATGGTGCCGCCGCCGGGTTCTTTGTAGGGACAATGGCAGAAAAGTAGTCAGGTGGGTATCGCCAAGCTAACTGCCAGTCACGTGTAGAACCTGCCCAGAGCCTGCCCCGCTTTATCAGGTATGAATACATACGAACGCCATCGATCCCGGCTAGGCGCCCCCACCAGGCCTCCTCGCTGAATGGAGCTGGGCGGTTGCCTGAGATTAGGGGCTAGTTGTCCTCGGTCTGGTGGAGTTATCTTGTCGATTCCTCTGTGACAGCTCGCCTATGTCTTCTGCAGAGCACTAACAAAGGTATTCAGCGTAAGTCTTCCGGCTGATGGGTCGGAGTTGAGAAGCTCTGGTCTGGTGATGAATGCACCGTGGGGTCTATCACCGGAGTAGAAGACGAAGCGATTAAACCTGGCCGGAACATGATCCAGCAACTCGGCTGCTTCATTGGACTCCGTCATGTAGCTTGGTGGATCACGGAACATCTTGTACCTCTCCTTGAGGTCATCAAGCCCCGCGTTGGGATTTGTGAGCTGCTTCTCGGTCATCTCCTGCCAGAATGCCTGATTCCTCCAACTGAAGAAACCAGTGCCGCCCATTTCCGGATTGGCAAAGAGATAGATGAGGCCCGCATAATTCGCCTTGCCCGGCACGAGTCCGGGGTCCGTATGGCAGAGTCGTTGTATCCAGGTAAAGTCAGCGGGTTGCAGGGTGGCTAGCGAGTACTGCGACTGGCAGTTGATGCCGGCCCGACTGAATAAAAATATGCGGCCCATCTCGAACCTGATAAACCTGTTCAACTCAGCGAGAAGTGAGTTGTCCACGGGCATCACCGCGCCAGGATATGCGAGCTCCGGCATAAGAAAATGCTGGCGGTTATTACAGGCGTAGTCCACGAGCTCCTGTGGATTTAAAAGAAAGTCGTCTATGACAACGCATCGCAGATCATCAGCAATCTGTTTGACACCAATTTCAAGTTTGGGGTTAATGCGCAGTTTCATGGTTTCCAGGAGAAGCTGTTTGTGAAATAAATGGGATGGTTCATTACATTAGAACCAGAACGAGTTATGACACAGTGCCGACAAGCTCGGGTGGCACATAATCGAAAATGAAGTTGAT
>JAPUGI010000345.1 GCA_027292925.1 Gammaproteobacteria bacterium | reverse complement strand
ATGTTGACCTGGATATACCACGGGACAAACTAGTGGTTATTACCGGCTTGTCCGGCTCTGGAAAATCCTCCCTAGCCTTCGATACGCTCTATGCAGAGGGGCAACGTCGATATGTCGAGTCTTTGTCAGCATATGCACGGCAGTTTCTTTCGTTAATGGAAAAGCCAGATGTAGAACACATCGAAGGTCTCTCACCGGCTCTCTCTATCGAGCAAAAGTCCACCAGTCACAATCCCCGATCGACTGTGGGCACGATTACCGAAATATACGATTACCTGAGGTTGCTTTTCGCTCGTGTGGGCGAGCCTCACTGCCCTGAACACGGCATCAAACTGCAAGCACAATCAGTAAGCCAAATGGTAGATCAGGTCCTGGAGCTGCCTGAGGGGACCAGGGTGATGATCCTTGCCCCTATCATCAAGAGCCGCAAAGGGGAGCATCTGCATGTGTTCAAGGACCTTCGGTCCCATGGCTTCGTTCGTGCCAGGATTGATGGCATCGTAACCGAGTTGGATGAGGCCCCGATCCTGGATAAGAACAAGCAGCACTCGATTGCAGTTGTGGTGGACAGGTTTCGCATCAGGCAAGACATCAAGATACGGTTGGCAGATTCATTTGAAACCGCAGTACAGGCATCTGACGGACTCGCCGCCATCGCATTTATGGATGATATTAAGCGACCAGATCTCGTATTCTCGGCAAGATTCGCATGTCCGGAATGTGGCCACTCTATTGTTGAACTAGAGCCTCGATTCTTTTCCTTCAACAACCCTGCTGGGGCATGCCCTTCATGCGACGGATTGGGGGTTAACCAGATATTCGATGCAGCTAACGTTATCAGCAACCCTGATCTTTCGCTGGCAGAAGGGGCAATCTACGGATGGGATCGTCGTAATATCTATTACTACCAGATGCTAAACAGTATTGCCGGACATTATGGGTTCGAATTGACGACTGCATTCAGGAAATTGGAGTTGGGGATCCAGAAAATTATTCTTCATGGCAGTGGTTCAGAGAAAATCAAATTCAGATATGTCAATGACCGTGGAGACGAATACACAAAGGCGCACTCCTTTGAGGGAATCATTCCGAACATGGTCCGGCGCTATCGGGATACTGATTCGCAAATGGTACGTGACAATCTTGCAAAGTACCTGTCCACGCGAAGTTGTTCGGAGTGCAACGGGGCAAGGCTGAATAAGGATGCGAGGGCTGTAACCATTAACGGAGTATCGCTCCCGGAAATTACCGCTCGTTCGATTTTTGATGCTGGTGAACACCTCTCCCACCTGACGTTAAAAGGACAACGAGCCAAAGTTGCTGAGAAAATCCTCGAGGAAATCAGTGCCCGACTTGGTTTTCTGATGGATGTAGGCCTGAACTACCTCACTTTGTCCCGGAGCGCCAATACATTATCCAGTGGAGAAGCCCAGCGTATAAGGCTTGCAAGCCAGATAGGTGCCGGTCTGGTCGGTGTTATGTACATTCTTGACGAGCCTTCCATAGGTTTGCACCAGAGGGACAACAAACGCCTGCTGAACACATTAACCCGATTACGTGACCTGGGTAATACAGTCATTGTGGTGGAACACGATTTAGAAGCGATATACGAGGCTGATTACATCATCGACATTGGCCCTGGCGCTGGGGTACATGGTGGCGAAATAGTCGCCCACGGTGAACTTAGTCAGATCTTGAAATGTGAAAGATCAATTACCGGACAATTCCTGTCTGGAAAAAGACGAATTGAAATTCCATCGAACCGAACTCCATACGATGACACCAAATTGCTGTATCTTAAAGGCGCAAGTGGCAACAACCTTAAAAAGATTAACCTGACAATTCCACTAGGTCTGCTGACATGCGTAACCGGTGTCTCCGGTTCCGGTAAATCAACTCTAATCAACCATACTATTTACCCTATTGCCGCACGAGTGCTAAATGGTGCTACCAATCCTCAAGCCGCCAAATATGAGGCTATCAAGGGGCTCGATCAGCTCGATAAAGTAGTAGATATTGACCAGAGCCCCATTGGCAGAACACCACGGTCAAACCCGGCAACCTACACCAATATATTCACACCCATCAGGGAATTATTTGCCGGTACCCAGGAGGCACGATCCAGGGGTTACAAACCCGGTCGATTCAGCTTCAACGTCAAGGGTGGTAGATGTGAGGCTTGCCAGGGAGGCGGGTTAATCAAAGTTGAAATGCATTTTCTTCCAGATATTTACGTTACCTGCGATGAATGTAAAGGCAAGAGATATAGCCGGGAAACATTGGAAATTCAGTACAAAGGTAAATCCATCCATCATGTTCTTGAGATGACGGTTGAAGAAGCACACGGATTTCTGGCAGCTGTTCCGATGATTGAAAGGCGTTTGAAAACCCTCTTGGAAGTTGGGTTGGGATACATCAAATTAGGCCAGAGTGCGATTACCTTGTCTGGCGGCGAGGCCCAGCGAGTGAAACTGGCGAGAGAGCTCTCAAAAAGGGATACGGGCAAGACGCTGTACATCCTGGACGAACCAACAACAGGACTTCATTTCCATGATATTGAGCAGTTGCTCGAAGTCATTCACCGATTACGCGATCACGGTAATACCGTTATCATCATTGAACACAACCTGGATGTCATCAAAACCGCAGACTGGATTGTAGACCTCGGACCCGAAGGTGGCGATGGCGGCGGTGAAATCATCGCCTATGGAACCCCGGAACAAGTAGCCCAATGTAGACACTCCTTCACCGGACAGTACCTTAAACCGGTTCTGGCGTCCAAGAAAAGACCGAGGAGTCAAGATACATTCACTTTACTAACGCACGCCAGTTAACTATCCAACAGCATATAGCGGGATAACCCGGCCCTCTGAAATTACTTTGGAACACTCACTCGTCATCAAACTCATCAGCCTCAACATCATCATCCGGAATTGGACGATCAACAAGTTCAACAAATGCCATCGGTGCCGCATCGCCTGGGCGAAAACCCGCTTTGAGGATCCTTGTGTACCCTCCGGGTCTATCCTGGTAACGAGGACCGAGTTCGGTAAATAACTTGCCCACCGTCTCCTTGCTGCGGGTCCGCGCGAACGCCAAACGACGGTTGGCGACAGAATCGCTTTTCGCCAGCGTGATGAGTGGTTCCGCAACCCGTCTCAATTCCTTTGCTTTAGGCACAGTGGTCTTAATCACTTCATGCTCGAACAGTGAGCAAGCCATGTTGCGGAACATCGCCTTGCGGTGCGACGAGTTTCTATTTAATTGTCTACCACTTTTTCTATGGCGCATGACATAAATTCCTTAAATTTACCCCAACAATCGATCATCGCCGCGCAAACTTGATGGCGGCCAATTTTCGAGCCTCATCCCCAACGACAATCCACGTGAAGCCAGCACATCTTTAATTTCAGTGAGTGACTTCTTACCGAGGTTAGGAGTTTTCAATAGCTCAACTTCAGTTCGTCGAATTAGATCACCGATATAGTAAATGTTTTCAGCTTTGAGACAGTTCGCAGATCGAACTGTAAGCTCAAGATCATCAACAGGTCGAAGAAGAATCGGGTCGATCTCGTCCTCATGCTCTTCTGGTTCAGGTTCTTTTTCACTCTCCAGGTCAACAAATACAGCGACCTGTTGCTGCAGGATTGTAGCCGCACGTCGAATAGCTTCTTCTGGATCAAGAGTGCCGTTAGTTTCCAAATCTAGAATGAGCTTATCCAGGTCAGTTCGTTGCTCAACACGGGCGCTATCAACTTTGTAGGCAACCCGGCGAACAGGGCTATATGAGGCATCGAGTAAAAGGCTGCCGATAATTCGACCTTCTTCTTCATCTTTCATGCGAATGTCTGCTGGTTCGTAGCCACGTCCACGACCAACCTTTACTCGCAACTTTAAATGTCCGTTTTCGTTCAAATTTGCGATCACATGATCAGGATTTGCAATTTCAACATCGTGATCTAATTGGAAATCACCTGCTGTAACGACTCCGACGCCTTCGCGATCCAACTCAAGCTCAGCTTCATCCGCATCATTGAGTTTTATCGCAACTCCTTTCAAATTTAGCAAAATTTCGATGACATCTTCCTGGACACCTTCAATCGTGCTGTACTCATGAAGTACGCCGTCTATTTCGGTCTCAACAATGGCGCAACCAGGCATCGAAGAAAGTAAAATCCTACGCAGGGCATTACCCAGCGTATGACCAAACCCTCTTTCAAGCGGTTCGAGAATAACCGTCGCCCTGGTCTCGCTAACTTGCTCGACCTGGATATGCTTTGGCGTTAAAAACTCTAGTGACGAATGGGGCATAAATATACCTTCCTAAAAAAGATCCGTGGTTGGAATCAACTTCCTAATTGGTTTACTTGGAGTACAACTCAACAATTAAGTTTTCGTTGATTTCCTGTGATAGTTCCTCGCGCATTGGGTAGGCTTTGAACAGGCCTTCCAGTTTTTCTGCATTAACATCAACCCAGTCTACCGGCGCGCGTTGTGTAGACAGTGCCAGCGCGCCCTGAATTCTTAATTGGCTTTTCGATTTCTCGCGAATCGAAACGCTATCACCGACTTCAACCTGATAGGAAGCGATGTTAATGACATTTCCGTTGACCAGAATAGATTTGTGAGACACCAGCTGACGAGATTCTGCTCGCGTCGAGCCAAAACCCATACGATAGACAACATTATCCAGGCGCCTTTCCAGAATTCTCAGCAGGTTTTCACCCGTCGCACCTTTCTGACGATCTGCTTTCTTGTAGTAGTTTCGAAACTGCTTCTCTAGAACACCATATAACCTGCGCACTTTCTGTTTTTCGCGAAGTTGAACCGCATAATCGGACAATCTTGTACGCCGTTGACCATGTTGGCCTGGTACAGTATCTGCACGACATTTTGACTCCAGCGGCCTAACACCACTCTTTAGAAAAAGATCGGTGCCTTCACGTCTGGACAATTTCAACTTGGGGCCGAGATATCTGGCCATTACTTATCTCCTCAATTACACCCTTCGCTTCTTGGGTGGTCTGCATCCGTTATGTGGTATCGGTGTCACATCAGTTATATTGGTGATCCTGAAGCCAATCGCATTCAGTGCTCTGACTGCAGCCTCTCTGCCAGGACCTGGACCTTTCACGAATACCTCAAGATTTTGCATGCCGTACTCCAGCGCAGCGTTACCAGCTCTTTCCGCCGCCACCTGTGCTGCAAACGGCGTGCTTTTCCGAGCACCACGGAACCCTGAACCTCCAGCGGTTGCCCAGGATAGCGCTCCTCCCTGACGATCAGTAATTGTTATAATTGTATTGTTAAAGGACGCGTGAATGTGCGCCAGACCATCGGCCACCTGCCGCTTACTTCGACGTCTAACGGGCGTTGTGACGGTCTTTTCTGTAGTCGCTACCGCTTTTTCTGTATCAGTTTCAGTTTAAGTTTCAGTTTCAGTTTCAGTTTCACTTTCAGACATTAATCAGCTCACTTATTAATCGTTTGCACGATTTGATTATTTGCGAATCGGTCGCTTCGGACCTTTACGGGTTCTGGCATTAGTCTTGGTACGTTGACCACGCACAGGCAAATTTCGACGATGACGAATACCCCGATTGCACCCAAGATCCAGCAGCCGTTTTACGTTCAGCTGTACTGCACGACGCAAATCACCCTCGACGTTCAGTTTCGAAATCTCTGCACGCAATTTATCCAGTTCTTCCTCGGTCAGGTCCCGCACCTTTGCCTCATGATTAACACCTGTTTGTTCACACAGATCCCTCGCAGTCTGGTGACCGATACCATAGATATAGGTCAGAGAAATCCCTGCATGTTTGTTGTCGGGAATATTAATTCCAGCTATACGAGCCATTAAAATCGCTCCTGTTAACCAGG
>JAPUGI010000344.1 GCA_027292925.1 Gammaproteobacteria bacterium | reverse complement strand
GTCTGGACATTGGAAGGGGCGCCAACGCAGAGATACGGCTGCTCTGAAGGCCAGAGATATCTAATACTTGATCAGAGGCTCCCTGGGTAAAGAACAATGCCGATCACCATCCCGGACGGACTGCCCGCAACCCACGTTCTTCAGCGTGAGAACATCTTCTGCATGTCCAGCAGCCGTGCCCAGCAGCAAGATATACGCCCGATGCGAATACTGTTGCTCAACCTGATGCCAAAAAAAATTGAAACCGAGATCCATCTATTGCGCATGCTGTCAAACACGCCTCTGCAGGTTAACATCGATTTGATGCGCATCAGTGAAAAGCCTTCAAAAAATACGCCGATAGAACATATGGAAGCTTTCTACAAGAAATTTGATGAAATCAGGGACTCCAAATACGACGGCATGATAATTACCGGAGCACCACTTGGGCAGGTCGAATTTTCCGATGTGAATTTTATGGATGCCATGGAACAGATCCTGGATTGGACGACTAAAAATGTCACTTCTACCATGTTCCTTTGCTGGGCGGCTCAAGCGGCTATGTTTCATCTCTATGGCGTACCGAAATATCTTCTGCAAAGAAAATTAACCGGTGTTTACCCGCACAGGTTGGTGAAACCGTTATCGCCTATTGTTCGAGGGTTTGATGATGTTTTTGACGCGCCCCACTCACGTTATGCCGAGATTCGAAAAGAGGATATTGAACAGGTTACGGATCTGGAGATTATTGCTGATTCGGAAATCGCGGGTGCATACATTTTTGCACATAAAGAAGGCAAGCACTTGTTTGTTACAGGTCACTCGGAATACGAACCACTGTGCCTCAAGGATGAGTATGACCGGGACCTCGAGGCTGGCATCGACCCTGATATACCGGAAAATTACTTTCCGAACGATGACCCGGGTTCAGATCCTATCGTTACATGGAAAAGCCATGGTAACTTGCTTTTTTCCAATTGGATAAACTACTACGTCTACCAGCTCACGCCTTACGAAGAAACTGAAATTGGAACGGTCCGTACTCATTCCCAGATGCAGCTGGTGTAGCCGACTCTTCAAAATGCCAGGAGATTCGCCAACCGAAGCTGTCGATAATAGCCCATCGTAGTTCGATTTTAACGGTCTCTCTGAATTAGGTACACTATGGCAGTTCCTAGACTAAAAAAAATAATTATGGGCCCACTAGATCCTGTGCAGAAATACCACCTGGACCCACTCACGCTATCGTTCCAGGATACAACCACCGAGAGCCTGTACCTGGCTAAAGAACCCGAAAGGTTACTGCCATACATTCGACCAGGACTAGTCATCGTCATTGTTGTACTCGGACTGTTAGGATTACTGGATTCATTGGCTACACCCGAAAAACTGGTTACCGCATGGCAGATTCGACTCTACCTTGAGCTTTCAATCTGCGCAGTACTTGCGCTTACGTACACGTCCCTGTTGTCAGAATATCTGCAAATTTCATTATTCGTGCTGGTCCTTTTCTTTGGCTTTGGCAACATTGCATTGATACTGGCAGTTCCTGAAGCCTATTCCTACTTCGTTGGCCTTATCCTGGTCATAATGTATGGCTATTTTGCCGGTTTGAGATTTATCTACGCCTTGCTTGCCTCTTCCATTGTAGTGGCAACATACATAACAGCAATGTTCCTGAGTTATGGCAGCTTTATCGCTACTGTGCAATTCCCGCTCTTGCTAGGCGCCTTCCTGATATCAGGTTTTGCCGGTTACACTACCGAGCGACAACGTCGCATGCTGTTTGCACAATCCTGTCTCATAGAAGAAGAAAGAGAACAACATGAAAAACTGGCGCTGCATGACCCGTTAACAGAGCTACCCAATCGACATCTGCTAAATGAACGCATGGCACAGTTAATAGCAAGAGCGCGCCGCCAGGGTGATCAGTTTGCAGTGATGTTTATCGACATCGATAACTTTAAAACCGTCAACGACAACTACGGCCACGTTATAGGCGACCAGGTGCTCATCGCCATCGCAAAACGCCTGGCGGAACACGTCAGAACTGAAGATACAGTCGCTCGCCTTGGCGGAGATGAATTCGTCATCCTGTCGGAACACACCGCCGATGAAAGTGATGTCCGTATGGCCGCGGCTCGAATCCTGGCTGAAATTGCAGAACCTATCGTCCTGAATCTCCGGCAATCCGACACGGTCACCATCAACCTCACCGGTAGCCTGGGCATCAGCATCTGCCCGAGAGATGGCACGACTCTGCAACAGTTGGTAGAGCGCGCTGATGATGCGATGTATGAAGCGAAGAAAAGAGGAAAAGCATCCTTTAGGTTCTTCAGCCTTGATCCTGTACCGGGGTAGTCCTTTTCCTGAAAGTATTTTAAAAAGAAGAGAGCACGCGTGAGAACCATTATTCTCCTGACAGTATTACTGGCTCTTCCCGATGACGTGTACGCGTGGGGGCACGACGGACACAAACTCGTGTGCGCCATTGCGGAGCGCTATCTCACCGATGAGGGGAAATTATTTACCAACAGAGTAAATGCCCAGGGAGAATTCCTGAAAGATGGCGTCTTATCTTTTCCTGAATCCTGCCTGTGGCCCGACAAGGTAAGATACACAACGCGCAAGGACAGCTACGAACACCACTTCATCAACATACCCATTTCTGCTAATTCCGTTAATCTCGGCAGGGACTGTGCTGCCTTAACTTGTTTACCCGCAGGGATCCAGCGCAGCATCGTCTATCTAGCCAGTTCGGCGGTAGGACAGCGTGAAATGGGAAGGCAAGCAGCCGCGCTCAGATATCTTGGCCATTTCATCGGTGATCTGCACCAACCCTTGCATGTGATCGATGACTGGGGAGGAAACAAAATCAAGGTTACATGGTTCGGCAAGGAAACAAATCTTCACGCGGTGTGGGACAGCGGGATTATCGCTAAGTCAGGTCTATCTTATCCCGAAAGCCTGGAATTTCTGTCTGCTGTTAAAGTAAGGCCCGGAGCGGTTGATCTTGTGCGTTGGCTCAACGACTCATTTCATCTGGTCAGGAACAATGCTTATCGGCATCCCAATGGTAAAGTCGTTAGTAGCGGCGATAAACTCGGCAAAGCCTACCTGGATGGCAACAAGCCATTGGTAATTGAACAACTGGCGCTGGCAGGTCAGCGTCTTGCGGCGATAATCAACGCCACCGCAATCGGCAAACCACCATTACTGCTGATCAACTGGTAGATTCAACCTGTCGCTGGGTAAGCGGAAATATCAACGCCAGCCACAGTGCTGCCATGACAAGCCCGATGGCTAGATAATAATTGTTCATCACCACACCAATCTTCTGCAGCAGAACTATTACCACTGAAGATCCACCTTTTCCGGTGCGATATCCGAATACGTCAATAACCTCCTTCGCCCGATAGCGTTCATCAAAATTAAGGGGAACATAGAGCAATTCTTTGGCGGCCCGAAAAATCGAATAATCAAACGCTTTAAACAAGAAAAACGCTAAGCCGACAGTGAACACACCTGGTTCAATGATAGCCATCGTGATAGCGACAATGTGAATCAAAGGCAGCAACAAATGGACCCAGCGAATGGCCAGGAACGATAACAATAGAGGAGTGATAACAAATTGTAATAACAAGACAGAGGTATTTAATGTTCCCCAGAACCTTCCCTGAAACGCAGTCTCTTTATCTGGGGTCCCGGCGAATTCCACAGACAGCAGGCCCTGGAACTTAAAGTCAAGAACCGCGGCAACAACCTGTGCGGAAACTACGATAGCCAACAGACAAGCCAGGGTCGGATTAGCACGGAACAGGTGCCATCCCATGTGATGCTGATCTTTTCCAGGCCTCGGTTCAGGTAAAGCTGGTTCACCATGAATGGTGTAGGTCAGGTTTGATAGCAGCGCGGCGGGCAGCAGTGATATTGCAGCCAGAAGTATCATGGTCTCAGTGCCTAATGTCTCGGCTGACAAAGCGACCATAGAACCACCAAAGGCCCCGCCAAGACCCGCTATGCCAGTAATAGGTCCGTTTACTTTCCGTGCGGTCTCTGGTTTCAATGAGGAGTTGATATAACTCCAGTACTGTTCGATCAACAGAACTATGTAGAATTCCTTCACCAGAAACAAAACTGGTGTGACCAGCTTACTCCCCGTGAGCAGCACCAGATAACAGGCCAAGATGATC
The DNA here is from genome assembly GCA_027292925.1 of Gammaproteobacteria bacterium. GTDB lineage: Bacteria > Pseudomonadota > Gammaproteobacteria > Pseudomonadales > Azotimanducaceae. Next base: position 8,513 of record JAPUGI010000344.1, on the reverse strand, counting down.
AACCCTGAACCAAGAGAAGTGACCAGTAATGTTCTTCTTGGTCCCAACTGGCTGAGTATCCAGCCGTATAGAGCGACACCACCAAACACAACAACAGGCATAGCTGCCATTACCAGTGGCAGGTTTTCCGCTCCATAAGCTGTCTTGAATAAGACCGTTGAGGCAGACCGGATAAATTCATAGCCTGCCAGCGTAAACATCGCTGACACTGCCATCATGGCAGCAACCTGATACTCTCTTGATACCTTCATCGAGGAAATTCGCGACGTGTTTCTAACAACCATACAGAGACCGCGTTTAAGAGTCTTCCATTCGGGTAGCAACTTGACATATAGCAATGAAATCCGCAAATTGCGCTCTTTTCCAGGAACTCATCGTTATCAACATGCAGAAACCTCAGGTTAAACCAGCGAATCCCTGTTTTTCTTCGGGTCCAACTTCAAAAAGACCGGGCTGGGAGATCTCCAGGCTGGGAACTGCAAGCCTCGGTCGGTCGCATCGGGCCAAAGGCCCGAAAGCCCGACTGCAAAAAATCACTGAAGACAGCAGAAGATTATTGGGGATTCCTGATGACTACCTGCTAGGAATCGTACCAGCCTCTGATACAGGTGCGTTTGAGATGGCATTGTGGACCATGTTGGGGCAAAGGGGTGTTGATGTCTTAACGTGGGAAAGTTTCGGCGAAGGCTGGCTTACCGATATCAGCAAACAACTGAAACTCGAAGATGTCAGGGTGTTTTCTGCAGGATATGGAGCGTTGCCAAACCTGTATGAAGTGGATTCCACCACGAGAGACATTATATTCACGTGGAATGGCACAACGTCAGGCGTGAAAATTCCGAACGCCGATTGGATTTCTACAAACAGACAAGGCCTGACATTCTGCGATGCTACCTCGGCGATATTTGCGATGGACCTGCCGTGGTCCAAGCTGGATATCATTACCTGGTCGTGGCAAAAAGTACTGGGAGGCGAGGCTGCCCACGGCATGCTTTGCCTGTCTCCGCAGGCAGTGGCAAGGCTCGAGTCTTACATCCCTGAATGGCCATTGCCGAAAATATTCCGACTGGTAAAAAACGGCAAGGTGAATCGGGACATATTTGCTGGGTCAACCATTAATACTCCTTCGATGCTGGCAGTAGAAGACCAGCTCGATGCCCTGGCATGGGCGGAAGAATCTGGCGGCCTTCCAGGACTGATTGCCAGGAGCGAAGAAAATTTGAATATTATTTCGACCTGGGTCAGCAACACTGATTGGGTGGAATTTCTGGCCGAGGATCCGGCTACAGTTTCGAATACTTCTATCTGCTTGAAGATAACCGATCCCTGGTTCGCTGGGCAGGACGAGAACGAGCAAAGGGCGATCATCAAGAACCTTGTCGGTATCCTAGAAGGCGAAGGCGTGGCCTTCGACATTGGCGCGCATCGTGACGCACCCCCTGGTATCCGAATCTGGGGTGGTGCAACGGTAGAGACTTCTGACCTGCAGGCTTTGATGCCATGGCTCAACTGGGCGTGGGCGCAGACTAAATGATAAAGGCTATTTCGCTGTTACTGCTGCTTGGCGTAACCCATTCTGCCCACGTTGAAGCGGCGCCAGCTGCAGGTCTGCAAAAAATCCATTTCCTGATTCCCGCTGGCCCGGTGGTGGATGGGACGGTACGGCGCGCGGGATAGGCGGGCCCTCTTGCGCGATTTTTCTTCCACAGGCTTGTCAGGCGGAGCGGGAACTTATAAGGTGCCCTAACCCTTTCACCTCACAGGAGGCAACAAAAAATGATTGTACATAATTTGATTGATTGCACTTCTATTTTAGCTGAGGCTCTTTCCTGGCTGAGGCTCCCGCAAGGTTAACGCCTGCATCCTAAGGCGAAGATCGCGCCGGATTCAAAAATCTATCCAGAAGTGTATCAACTTCATTCGTAACGATTGGAATAACCACTCTGGAGTAACTGCATGGATCTGAATGAACTAGGCTGGAAAGACTTTTTCCAGGAACAAATCGAAGAACAGGAACTTACCCTGCTTCCTGCCCGTATCTATCGGCAGGATGTCAATCGCTATCATCTTTTTTCAACCAAAGGGGACCTGACCGGAACCTTGCCGGGCAAGCTATTTACGGAAACTACATCAAAAGCAGAACTACCCACCGTCGGTGATTGGGTGTTGACTGCACCTGCCGATGAACACAATCCACGTGCGGTCATTATAGAAAGAACACTGGACAGGATGAGTAAATTTTCCAGAAAACAAGCAGGCGATAAAGTAGTGGAACAGGTCGTCGCAGCGAATATAGATACGGTTTTTATTGTCAGTGGCCTCGACGATAATTTCAACGTTAACCGAATCGAACGTTATCTCGTGTTAGCCTGGAGCAGTGGTGCAAACCCGGTGATTGTATTGAACAAAGCTGACCTTTGCCGCGATACTGCAGATAAAATCCATCAATTGGAACCTATCGCCATGCGTATTCCCATTCACGCCATTAGTGCGCAATCGGGTGAAGGTGTGGATCTTTTGCGCCAGTACGTCGAATCGGGACAGACAGCCGCCTTACTGGGATCTTCCGGCGTTGGTAAATCAACAATCATTAACGCGCTCCTGGGATATGAACGATTTGATACCGGGGATGTCCGCGAGGCTGACAGTAAAGGGCGCCACACGACTTCATTCCGCGAAATGTGCAAACTTGATGCCGGGGGGATGATTATTGATACACCCGGCATGCGTGAAATCCAGATATGGACCGACGAATCATCATTAGCGAAGAGCTTCTCCGATGTGGAAGATTACGCATTGCTATGCAAGTTCAGTGATTGCCAGCACGATTCGGAACCAGGTTGTGCCGTCCAGGAGGCGATTGAGAAAGGTAACCTGGAGGTAACCAGACTGGAGAGTTTACGGAAATTCCAGCGAGAGTTAATCCACCTTGTGGAAAAACAAGACGCCGGTGCAAAGGCTGAAAAAAAGAAAGAGCGAAAAAAATTTGCTCGCTCGATCAGGGATAGGCCGAACAAACGTTCTGGCGCATAAAAAAGGAGCCCGGGTCGGCTCCTTTTTCATTAGTTGAAAGCACCTACTCGCCAGCCAGCATCTTACGTAATTCCGCCTGCCGGCGCCTTTCCCCTTGAATGTAGCGAATATACTGCCTGCATTGTTTAGCCATTGTCCTGTCGGCTTTTGCAGAAGCACGGAACGCCTTGATTGCCCTCTCCCAGTTCTCAAGTTGCATAAGTGAAATGCCATACCAGAAATTTACATCACCAAGGTCTTTAAGCTTCCCGGCATCAAGTGCATCCTGATATGCGACAGTCGCTGCTTTATGCCTATCCTCGTTTGCCAGTGCCTGGGCAAGGCGATAATACAATACCCCATCCTTGGTAAACTTGGTTGCATCACGCCAGGCATCGATAGCCTTACTCATTTCCTGTGCCATGGTGTAGGCAGTTGCCAGCAGTTTCAGGTTTTTCTCGGTCTCCTTAATCAAGCCATCCTTAAACCCTTTTTCCAGGATGGTTGCTGCCTCAAAAGGTACTTCTGCGTTCAACAAACGCTGTGACAGCATGACCACTTCTGATTCCTTGTCGAACATACCCTGCGTATATATGGCGTAGTATGCCGATAGGGACAGATCATCCCAGTTCTTTTCACCATACATTCCAGCAAGATGCATCCAATACTGCTTCTTCGGGTAGTTGACTATTAATTTCTCAAGCACTGCTATCACGTTGTCAATTTCAACAAGCTCGTTATAGATGACAACCTGCAGATACCACCATTTCTCCCTGATGGTTTTCTGCTGCTGCAGGGCAATTTGTTCCACCAGCAGTGCAGTTTTCAAGGCGTCCCGGAATCGATCCATTTGATAGTAAGCTGTCGCCTTGATAAATGTGACCCCCGCATCGGGTTGCTCACGCAGGGCTTCCCACTTCTCCATGTACTGGATGGATTTTGCGTACTGCTCCTGTGAGTAATATAGCTGAAACAATGCCCGCAGAACTGACTGTTCCAGCGCCTGGGTGATGGTTCCCTGGGCCAGTACTTGCTCATACGCCCTGATGGTATTAGGAACATCTTCAATCGTGTAGTAACCAAATGCTAGTGTGTTCCATACCTGTGCTAACTCATAACTGTTGAGACCACGGCGGTCTTTAAGTTTCAAGAGCAGGTTAATGGCATCTCGCGGCGTCCCCTTGGGCACTGGAGCTGGTTCACCCTCTTCCCTGGGTGCTGATTCCGGGTCAATCATGACCTGTGCTTCAGCCAGCCTCTTGTATGTCGACTCTCGCATGGCAGGCACCCTGCGTGTTTTTTTCTTTTCTTGAGCGATAGCCTGACCACCGAGATCAACAGAACCAGATATATAAGGGACGACGAGAGGTATCACCCAGAGCATGCAGATAAATGCAACCAGCTTTTTCACGAAACCCTCCTAATCATTGATCAGCTCAAATGTGATTTTATTTTGAACACCGGCTGTCGCTACCGGTTCTCCGTCAATCACTTTTGGTTTGTATTTAAATTTAAGCGCGGCCTTGGTTGCTGCCGAATCAAATACACTGTTGGGCTGCTCGACACATTCACCTTCCTTGCGAGCATTTTTTATCCATCCACAATTTTCCACGACGAATACATCCGTGACCGTGCCCTTCTCCGTAACAGTGAATTCAACAATCACATAGCCTGTCATACCACGGGACAAGGCACGTCTAGGATATTGCGGCTGCACCTTCACGATGGGCAGATAATCGCCATCACTAATACCGAAACCGCCACCTCCAACATTAATGTTGACGTTAGTATCCATATTGGCCATGGAAAAACCGGCTTTATCCACCGACACATTGAAATTCTGCGGTGGCACATCCGGGGGTGGCTCATCCGGCGGTGGAGGTTTCTTCGGCTTGCGTTTCTTGGCTTCTACGTTCTGGTCCTGCTTGACCCGAACAAAATCCACCAGGTTGCCGATCTTGTCATCGCTAAGTGCACTATCTGCACCCTGGATTAACGCCTGCATTAGGTAAAACAAAGCCAGGGTGACGAATACCCCGACGATAGCTGACAAACCGAATCTTATTGTGACTGCCATGCTTCCTCCTTACTTTTGCTCAGAGGCGATTGCTACCTTGGTAATGCCGATTGCTCGGGCAGAGTCCATGATCGCAAGCACTTTCTCAACTTTGGATTCACTATCAGCCTGGATAACCAGGCCACCTTTTGGATTCTCCGCGTGAAGTTTTTCCATCAAAGGGCGAACATTGCGGATATCCACCTTCTTCTTGTCTATCCAGATGCTGCTATCTGCGCTGACCGCGACTAACAGCGATACAGTCTTCTTCATTTCAGCGGTCTCGGTATCCGGACGATTTATTTCAATGCCAGTTTCCTTGATAAAGGTAGCGGTAACAATAAAAAAGATCAACATGATAAACACCACATCAAGCATGGGAGTGAGGTCAGCAACCTTCTCTTCTTCGTCTTTTTGTTTTCGCATCTCTTGTTATCTCTATCTCATTCTCTTAGCGGTTGTCCTACTAATGATCCCTGGTCAATGTATCTTCCAGAAGATCCGACTCCGTTGCTACCAAAGAAGCAATATATGTGTTAGCCAGGACGCCTGATAAAGTTGCCACCATGCCGGACATTGTAGGTATTGTTGCCATAGAAACGCCTGCTGCCATGGAGCGCGCGTTACCACCTGAATAGGTCATTGCCTCAAACACCTGGATCATACCGGTGACTGTACCCATCAAGCCCAGTAATGGCAGAAGCGATATCAGCGTCTTGATAAATGGCATGTTGGCGTTTAGCCGGTTGTTTACTTCGGAGATCATCCGTTCACGGATTCGTTGCGCATTCCACGACTTACGTTCCGGTCTACCGTTCCAGTAGGTCAATGCATTGAAGACATCTTGTCTGTGTTCAAAGTAGATAAACCAAACCCGTTCGAAGATCAACGCCCACATAACAAAGGTCGCACCGGCAATGAGGAACAGTACATTGCCGCCTGCTTCGAAAAAGGTCCTTATCGCAATGAATATCGCTTCCACGGGCTAACGACCCACGTTTTCGGCATGCTCGGCAATCAAGCCTGCACTCTGTTCATTGAGAATGTGCATAATCGATGTTGCACGAGTATGGACAATGGCGTGCAGCAACACCGTCGGGATAGCTACTGTCAGACCAAGTACGGTCGTAACCAGCGCCTGGGAAATACCACCTGCCATGGTCTTGGGATCACCTGTACCAAACAGGGTGATAGCCTGGAAAGTGACGATCATACCGATAACCGTGCCCAGAAGACCAAGCAACGGCGCTACCATCGAAATAATCTTGATGAATGAAATCCTGGCATTGATGGCAGGTTGTTCTTTCAAGATTGCTTCATCAAGCTTGAGCATCAGCGTATCTGAATCTACATCCTTGTTCTGATGATAGATTGCAAGTATGCGGCCCAGTGGATTACTGTCTCTTGGCGAACCTGCATCATCCGCCTGGGCATTCACCCTGGAGCCGATGATATTAAGTGTAATTAGACGTTCAATAGAAAGGAGAAGTGCAACAATACCCAGCGCGATAATCACATACCCCGGCGTACCACCTTGCTGAACCCGTTCTTCGATCGTGGGAACGTTAACTTGCATGGCGAGTAACTGACCACGGGTTGGATCAAGACCAAAGGGTGTGAAACCACTGGTAGCACTTTGCAGATCTGATGCAGAAGCAACAAATCGCCCGGCCGGCTGCCTCGGCAATTCCTTGATAAGGTTCTTGTCTGTATCGTAAGTAACATACTCACCGCCGCTGACCAGGTTGAATGTCCCTATCCTGACGACTTCCTGCTCAACTTCCTCACCATCGAGCTTGATAACACTGGCGTTGAACCGGGTGACCTTGGCAGATTCAGTCATTTCACGCTCCAATTCATACCACAACCGCTCAATTTCCTCGATCGTCGCTAACTTGGAACTTTTACCCATGGACTGCGCGAATTCACCTAACCACTGGCCACGACCAGGGTACTCGGCGCTGATGATTGACCCTTCAAAGACGCCTTGAGTGTCACCGCTCACCTGCTGCAGAACACCAAACAGTTCTCGCAATGAACCCAACCGTTTAGCCAGAATTTCCTGCTTGGCTGCGATGTCCTGTTCGTTCTTCTCGAACTGGGCTTCCAATCGCTCGGCGGTGGCTTCTTCCTGGCGCCGCTGACGGTTGGCATCGCTAAGCGCCTGTTGCTGTTTAGCTTTATCAGCAAGGAACTCTCTCTCACGCTGGTCGTTGAGTCTTGAGTTAACGATCTTGCCGTCTTTTACCAGCTGCAACAATTCAGCCAGCGTCTTGGCAGGAATTTTGTCTTCTGCCCCGACTGGAAGTGACGTTAAGAAGGATAGTGCCACGACACAAATTATAATCTTTTTCATGACCTATTCTCCTGCAGCCAATACGGGTAAACGAACCAGGTCCGCCGTCTGGGTTTTTCTCGCAATTCTGATTCCATCGCGTACACCCAACCTGAATTCATCTTCTAGAATGAACCACGCGCGTGCGTTGTTATCCCACACACCGGTGGTCTCGCCGTCTGGAGTTTGGAATACCAGGGACACCCTGCCCCATTTCAGCATATCGACCTGCCGGGATTTACCATCAAGTTCGATAACATCCGTGTAGGCTTCTATCGTAGATCCGTAGGAATTTTCCACCTGGTAGGCCTGTAAAACCTGGCTGAATTTTTCCGCCACACTCACGTCAGCCCGGTCCAGAGTATCCTGCAGGAATTCCACCCTTTCGTTTCGTTCTGACATAAGGAACGGAATATCCAGGCTCACAAATTTCGCAAGAGTATCAATCATTCGCTCGATGAGCGGCCCAATCTGCCTTTCGATGAGCGTCACGTTGTCGATCGAAGAGTCCAGCTCACCCAGCTCTTGTATCTGACTTCTGATTAGCCTTCTTTGTTGCTGGTTATACACTTTCAAACCATCGACAACTTTCATGACCTGCTTGTATTGACTTAACAGACTACGTGTATCTTCAGTGACCTCGTCTATTTTTGACTGGGACTTCCGGCCAGCCTCTGTGGTTACTGCCCTGACTCCCAAAACCTCATCCAGGGACTGTGCTCGTAACTCGCCAGTACTGATGATTGACGCAGCGCATAACGCCAGTGTGACGATGCCGAGTCTAATCTGATGCTCTTTCATGCTGATACCTATAGGAATTGTTGCTCTTATCATTTGATTCCGGTGGCGCTGAATTACCCCGCTAAATAAGGACCTTCGCCAATTTGATCAAGGCGAACAGAATGTAGAAGCAGCAAGGGTTTGTCAAGGGAACAATGTGCCCGGACTTCGCAAAATACGCCCTCAGAAATCATGCCCGGGACCATTGATTCTACTGCTATATTTAAATGCTGGATCTGTGACTTTTCACGTCCCGTAAGACCAGAGATATTTACGCACCGCCTGGCCAGGAATCACCGTTTACTTTTTCCCCGGGTCTGAATCTCTACC
>JAPUGI010000343.1 GCA_027292925.1 Gammaproteobacteria bacterium | reverse complement strand
AGACAGAGTTGGATGACCTCAACCAACACCTTGAGCCATTGGAGAATTTTATTTTACCCGGTGGTTCGCTGTTGGTTGCCCAATGCCATATGGCTAGGAGTATCTGTCGTCGGGCAGAAAGACTAACTGTGGCGCTCAGCCAAGCGGAATCAGTTAACAGTTCAGCACTGCAATTTCTGAATCGACTTTCTGATTATCTTTTTGTTGCGGCAAGATCCTGTGCCCGCATAACAGGTATTGATGAAGTGCTTTGGAAAAAAGGTTAGGTGCCCCCGGCTAGGCGCCCCCGGCTAGGGAACCCCTGGCCGACTACATCAGGATTCGTCGTAGATCAGACAGCACCATAGATAGATAGTTGGTAAACCTGGCAGCTTCTGCCCCATCAATGGCGCGATGATCATAGGATAGCGACAGTGGCAACATGGTCCTGGCCAAAAACTCCTAGCCGTTGTACACCGGTGTTATTTTTGAACGTGAAACGCCGAGAATAGCAACCTCAGGTGCGTTAACAATCGGTGTGAACGCTGTTCCCCCAACCCCACCCAAACTGGAAATGGTAAAAGTTGCGCCTTGCATAGCATCCATCGGTAATTTCTTCTCCCGTGCAAGGCCCGCAAGGTTTCCTGCTTCCTGCGCCAGTGCTATTACACCCTTCTTGTCAGCATCCTTGATAACGGGTACTACAAGTCCTTCATTCGTCTCCACTGCTATGCCGATGTTGTAGTACTTTTTGAAAACCATGTGTTCATACGCTGGGTCGATTGAGGCATTGAATTGTGGGTACTTAATCAATGCAGCGATCGAAGCTTTAACCAGGAAAGCCAATGGTGTGATCTTGATGCCTTCCCTGGCTAATTCTTCATTCTGTTTCTTGCGGAATATTTCCAAATCGGTGATATCCGCTTCATCAAATTGTGTAACGTGAGGGACATTCAGCCAACTTCGATGTAAATTCCGGGCGCTGGCTTTTCGAATCCTGGACAGTGGTCTATGTTCAACTTCACCGAACTTCGCAAAATCTACCTGCGCAATAGCAGGAATACCAGCACCGGTCCCCTGCCCCTCGTGCAAATTCCTCTTTACATACTGTTTGATATCTTCCTTGAGTATGCGTCCGTATTGGCCAGTCCCCGTCACGTCGCAAAGCTGCACACCATATTCCCTGGCTTGTTTTCGCACAGCCGGACCCGCGTGAACCTTGAGACCCTGTTCTTGGTCTGCAGGTTTGACGTCTGCGACCTTTACTTCTTCAACCATTTCCACCGGTGAGGGCTTCACCACCTGGTCATTTGTCTCTTTAGCCGTGGGCGGAGGAACAGAACCGGGCGTTTCACGTGGTGGCGTTACACCGGGCGGCGCTCCGCTATCGGATTTTTTCTTCGTTTCCGTTTCCGTTTCACCAGAAACTGGATCAAGTTCCAGGATCAGGTCGCCCTCATCTACAGTGTCCCCCGATTTGACGGCGATGGCACTGACCACACCGGCAAAAGGTGAAGGTATCTCCATGCTGGCTTTATCGGATTCCAGCACCACCAGGGACTCGTCCTTTTCTACTGTGTCTCCAACAGACACGAGAACCTCAACTACCTCAACATTGTCCGCCTCACCGACATCAGGAACGAGTATTTTTTGACTCATACTACGCTCGGGTCAGGTTTGTCGGGGTCAATGTTGAATTTATCAAGGGCCTTTTTCACGACCGTACTGTCTATGATGTTTTCCTTGACCAGTGAATTCAATGCAGCCACAACTATAAAGTATCGATTGACTTCAAAAAAATGCCGCAACCGATCCCTCGTGTCGCTGCGACCAAAACCGTCGGTCCCGAGAACCGTGTACCGGGTTTCAACAAACTCACGCACCTGGTCGGCATAATTCTTAATGTAGTCAGTCGCTGCAATAACGGGACCCCGAGACTCGTCAAGGCACTGTTCAATATAGCATTGCCTGGGTTCCTCTTCAGGATGGAGCATATTCCATCGGGAAACGGAATCACCTTCTCGTTTCAGTTCATTGAAACTCGTCACACTCCATATGTCCGCATCAACCCCAAAATCCTTGAGCAAACCTGCTGCTGCGATCACTTCCCTGAGGATGGCGCCTGATCCCAATAGCTGCACGACTTTTTTAGAATTCTTAACCCTTCCTTTTTTGAGGAGATACATCCCTCTGATGATGCCTTCCTCGCAACCTTTAGGCATTTCGGGCTGCTTGTAATTTTCGTTCATTACCGTTATGTAGTAGTACCTGGGCAGCTTTTTGACATACATGACATTGAGCCCATGATGGATGATGACTGCTAGCTCATAGGCGAAAGTTGGATCATAGGAAACGCAATTCGGCACGGTTGCGGCAAGTATATGGCTGTGCCCATCCTGGTGTTGCAGCCCTTCCCCATTTAGTGTGGTTCGACCGGATGTTCCGCCCATCAGGAAACCCCTGGCCTGCAGATCTCCTGCAGCCCAACATAAATCACCAATTCTCTGGAATCCAAACATTGAATAAAAAATATAAAAAGGTACAAGTGCAATAGAATGGTTGGAATACGAAGTGGCTGCGGCTAACCAGGCAGCAAAGGCGCCGCCCTCATTGATACCTTCTTCCATGACCTGGCCATTCTGGTCTTCCCGATAGTACATAATCTGATCGGAATCCGTGGGTTCATATAATTGCCCCACCGACGAATAAATACCTAGTTGACGAAACATGCCCTCCATTCCGAATGTCCGGGCTTCATCAGGCACAATCGGTACAACACGCTCACCAACATTTTTATCCCTGATCAAGGCAGAGAGGATCCTCACGAAGGCCATGGTCGTGGATATTTCTCGATTACCCGATCCTTTCAGCATGGAATCCAGTATTTTTATCGAGGGTATCTTTAAGGCCTCAAACTCCGAATTTCGCTGCGGCATAGAACCGCCGAGCGCAGCTCTTCGTTCTTTCATATAGCGAATTTCCGTTGAATCTTCAGCGGGCCGATAGTAGGGAACTGTTTTAAGTTCAGCATCTGACAAGGGAATATCGAACCTGTCCCTGAATTCTTTTAGTGCATCCAGGTCCAGCTTTTTAATAGAGTGGGTATAGTTCTGGGCTTCGCCCGCAAGTCCCAGGCCATAACCTTTCACGGTTTTTGCGAGAATAACGGTGGGTTGCCCTTTATGGCTGGTCGCGGCTGCGTATGCAGCATAAACTTTATACGGGTCATGACCACCACGATTCAATCGGTAAATATTGTCGTCCGTCAAGTTTTCCACGATTTTCAGAAGTTCAGGATATTTTCCAAAAAAATGTTCCCGTGTGTAGCCACCATCCTTGCTCTTGTAGTTCTGGTATTCACCATCAACAGCTTCATCCATTCTTTGTTGCAGCAACCCATGCTCATCCTTTTCAAATAGAGGATCCCAGTGCCTGCCCCAAACCACCTTAATCACGTTCCAACCCGCACCCCGGAAAACCCGTTCGAGCTCCTGGATGATTTTCCCGTTTCCTCTAACAGGTCCATCGAGACGTTGTAAGTTACAATTAACCACAAATATCAGGTTATCCAGACGCTCTCTACCAGCAAGCGCAATGGCCCCCAGGGATTCTGGTTCATCCATTTCACCGTCCCCGACAAAACACCAGACTTTACGGTCACCAGAATCAACTAACCCCCTGAAGCCGAGATACTTCATGATGTGAGCCTGATAGATTGCCTGCAGTGGACCAAGCCCCATGGAAACTGTTGGGAATTGCCAATAATCTGGCATCAGCCAGGGATGGGGGTAGGATGACAACCCATCACCGTCCACTTCCTGCCGGAATTTGTCCAACTGCTTTTCCGTTATGTTTCCTTCCAGGTAAGATCGGGCATAAATTCCTGGAGCACTGTGACCCTGGATATACAGCAAATCACCCTGTTGCTCTTCGGTTGAAGCCCTGAAGAAATGGTTGAACCCGACATCGTACAAGGTTGCGCTGGACTGGAAACTCGATATATGTCCACCCAGGGTTGCGTCCTTCATATTTGCACGCATTACCATGGCCATTGCATTCCACCGAATCAGTGATCGAATGCGTCGTTCCAGGAACAGGTCACCAGGCATCCGGGCTTCCTTTGCGACCGGAATTGTATTTCGGTAAGGTGTATTTAGTGCATACGGAAGTTGCGCGCCAGTTTCAGTGACTTCAACAGACAGTTTTTGCAGGATAAATTCGGCTCGCTCGACTCCTCCCGTTTCCAAAACTGAATTGATGGCCTCAATCCAGTCCTCGGTCTCAACCGGGTCTTCATCAACAAACGTTTCGCTTCCCATGCCTGCTCTCCCTTCCCTTCGATCAACTATAGCTTACCCCATCCGGGGTCATCCTGAGCCAACGGCGAAGGATCCCGCCAGTTAATTACTATCGATGGATCAACTCGCAAAGTTGTTCAATACCATCCAGCATTCTCAGCGAAGGGCGTGAAATCAACCCCGGATCTATCCACCGCAATTTTTCGCCGAATCCGGCATAACTACTCCACCTCTTCTCCCAGGGAGAGATTGATCCCACGTTCGGTTTGCTGATGACAATAACATCGGGATCGGTAACCACAATACTCTCCTTTGACACAAGGGGAACCGTAATAGTTTCTTCGGCAAAAACGTTTACAGCGTTGCATATATCAATAGCCTGCCCGATAAGATGGTGTTTATTCACCGTATAAAGATGCTGGTCGGATATCTGGAAGAACACGCGTAATGAGGTTAATCCAGCGTTGACTTTCTGCAGGCGCGCGATTCGATTTTCCAACTGCTGTTGTAGCTGCAGCCCTCTTTCCCTCTTTCCCACCAGTTCAGCCATGGCCACGATTGTTCTGCCGATACCGCCGATCGTCTTCGCTTCATTTAGGTAGATGGCGTATCCCAGCTTGCGAAGACTTATCAGTGCCCTATTTGCACCACCGGTCGACCATGCAAATATGATATCCGGTTGCAGGTCAACTACCGTTTCTACATTGACTGACAACGCATCTCCAATAACCGGAATATCTACTGCACCGGGAGGATAATCGGAATACCGCGAGGTACCAACTATCTGTTTGCCGACTTCAAGGCTAAACAGCAGTTCCGTTAAATGAGGTGCTAGCGAGATAATTCTATTTGCGGGTGCTGCAACGCGTACAGTGTTCTGCAGATCATCCTGAACCGTAATTTCAGCAGGGGCCTTAGCGGCAAACAGCGCAAACAACAGGAAGACACAAACCGGGAATACCGGTGATGAATTCATGGAAAACCCGATTCCCCTAAAGCCCAGCGATAGTCAGTATGGCAGCAAGACCTACCCAGCCCCACAATGATCTTTCCAGCAGGTCTTTTAAATAACCTAATTCAGCTTCAGTTTCTGTGACGAAATCATCAACACTTGCATCGTCCGCCAGGTTGCCAGCGGTTTTTACCGCCGCATGAAGGGTGGTCACTGCTGAGTTTTCTACGTCCATCAGGGAATCAGTGAGCACCTGCCAGGTACGCCCGAATTCTCCCAGCAGCGCCAACAAAAAAACTGTAAATCTCGCAGGAATCCACTCCATCCAAAATAGAATAAGCTCCAGCAGGTCAACTTCTGTATCATCCTCATCAGCCTGCTCGAGGTATCGCTGGCAAAGTACGAACAGCAAAGCACCCGCCGGTCCCAGTATTAGAAACCAGAATAAGACCGGAACCATGCTCTGAAACACCTCGTAAGTAATATCACCTCGAAAAGTAGATTGGGTTTGCTGTAATTGCGCCACATCATCGTCTTTCTGCAGGCTTCGCAGCCACAGAACCTGATCGTCAAAGGCGATGTCCATATCGACTATCTCGATGCAATAGAGAACAACAACCAGTGATAACGCTAACCAGAACAATCCGAGAAACCATCCCGCCATCTGCCAGGACAATAGCAATAACAGAGATGTAGGGACCACAACACTCAGCAGGAACTTGAGATTCCCGGCAGCGACTCTGCCCGACACCCACGAGAACCAGGAATCAACCTGAAACTGCTCGCGTAACGGATTACCGCCTGCCCAGTTGCGGTGGAAGATGATTACGATCAAGACGGTGAGGAATTTCATGGCTAGTGATTACAGCGACCGTTGGGGATAACAATTCTAAACGGTGCTTAGCATATTGCGAAATTTATCCCAATCAAATAAAGGGCCGGGATCGGTTTTTCGCCCTGGAGCTATATCCGAGTGCCCGACGATGTTACTTTTAGGCACATTGTAGCGAGATATCAGCAATCGGCAGACTTCCGCCAAGACCTGATATTGAATATCCCGAAAAGCGCAGTAATCGGTGCCTTCAAGTTCAATGCCAACCGAAAAATCGTTGCAGGTTGAGCGATCCTCGAACACCGACTCCCCTGCATGCCATGCTATTTTGTTGAAGGGTACAAACTGGACGACTGAGCCATCTCGATGAATCAGTAAATGGCTCGATACCCGCAAGCTGCCGAGGTCACAAAAATCTTCATGCTCGGTTACATCCAGTTGGTTGCAAAACAAGCGCTCCACAAAACGGTTACCAAAGTGACCCTCCGGTAAGCTGATGTTGTGGACAACAATTAAGCTGACTTCACCATCGGCACGTGCATCCGCATTGGGGCTATCTATCTGTTCAACACCATCAAGCTTGTGCCCTTCTATTTTCATTCGCATATCTGTTGAAAGGTATCCCGAGTCCAGATGATAGCATCGCCATCGCAGGCACACTTGTAGTGTCGGCCTACTGTTATAATTGTATCGGTTCTTACTGGCAAGGTTTCATGGATACATCAAAAATCGGTAAAGGCATGTTTGTCGCGGCGTTTGTCCTTGGCATCGCCATGCTGACCGTTTTTTTCGGCGGAGTTGAAGAACGAAAACGAAACCCTAACCAGAACCCCGAGTCCGTCATGTTGGCCCAGTCTGTTGAGGTCAATTTGAAACGAAATCGCCGGGGCCATTACGTGGTCACCGGCGCCATCAACAATCACCCTGTTGAATTGCTATTGGATACCGGCGCGACGGATGTCGTCATTCCCGAAGCGCTGGCTGATAGATTAAAACTAAGGCGTGGTCGACCCGGGCGAGCAATGACCGCCAATGGACCAGTTACCGTTTTCGAAACCTACATAGATCA
>JAPUGI010000342.1 GCA_027292925.1 Gammaproteobacteria bacterium | reverse complement strand
TGATAGCAATGCGCGAATTAACAGTTTGATAATTGCTAGTGCCCAGGATGTAGAGTTGGATGACGTCTACGCCGAGGGTACCGTGGGGATAGATGCTACGGGAGATGTGCACATTTCAGGTGTAGTAGACAACACTGGAGGCGATGTGACTATCAACGCAGGAGGTTCCTTTGCGGTTGATCAATCCATCATTGCAGACAACGATGTCACATTAGTGAGTAGTGAAACAATAGAATCGTTAGGCCTCATAACGTCTGGAGGCGATACACAGATAGTTGCTACCGGTAGCATTACGTTGGGCGGCAGTGGTGGTGATAGCATCAATGCTGCAGGTAATGTGTCAGTTACATCGGATGCTGGAGATATCAGTTTGACCAACGTCACTGGTGGTGCGGATGTCATGGTGATTAGTGTGTCTGGAAAAGTCATTCAGGCTCAGGATACAGTTGTCAGTGCAGGTGGTTCGGCTACTGTATCTGCGCTAAACGGCATTGAAATATCTTCTATCAATGCTACCAACGAAATAACGCTTGTCATTACCCAGTCTGAACTCGCGATAGGGGAGGATGCGCCAACTTTTTCTCGAGTTAACGAGGCTATTCCAATCGGGCAGGGGAATGATTTCCAGGATATTAATAGCGAGGAGGGTGCAATTGTGTTCCTCGCCCCGGTTGCTGATGTCGGTAGCGCAGTTGTCGGCCAAAACTTCGTACAAAGAGCTGACGTGGGAATCTTCTATGGACTCGAACAAGGCCAGTTCTTCTCGGATGACATTGGCGGAACCGCCATACTCAACACGATCCCAGGAAACACGCTGGAGAATCTGTCTTCCGGAATAGCGAGTTCGATTGACCTTACAGGATCAGGTTTTGATCCTGTGTTCACAGTCGATGTTGCCGCGTTCAATTTAAACCTGGTCGGTGCCTCCAACGCCGAAGCAAGTGCGGGTGAAACGGCCGCATCCTCAAGTTCAAGATCTACCGCTGCATCCCAGCAAGACGATGAGGAAGAAGTAGCAGAAGTGGATGAAGTGGCGTTCCAAAGTCTTAAAAACTACGATGAGAATCCACAAGGTATTTTGTTACCGGATGACCAGAGATTTACCTATGACGATAGAGGTAACATCTACTTCATCGTCACCCTCAGTAAGGATGGTTATTACGGTCAGAAAGAGACCTTTACTTTATACAGAGTAGACCTGGACCTGCATTCAACAGCCAATGACCTGGCAGACGAGGATGAAGAGACGGAGAAAGGTGAAGGTGAATTGGTTATTGAAGATAACCAACAAGGACCTTTTACTTACCAACCATCCTTTTTGAAACTGTCAATGAGTGGCGCTGACTCTGAAATTGGCGGTGATGAATAAACACCTAATTCGCAAAGGTAGTCCCCGCGTTTTCCTCTAGGTCATTCAACCTGGCTGCTACCTCACCTGGTGAACCTGTAGTTCTCGCCAATAGATTGTAGAACACGGGGACGACAAACAGGGTCATCAAAGTCGCAATAGAAACACCGGAAAAGATCACGACACCAAGGGTAATCCTGCTTTCGGACCCTGCACCTGTGGCCAATATCAGTGGAATAGAACCCATTATGGTTGAAAGGGCGGTCATCAGGACCGGGCGTAGCCGAATTTCAGAAGCTTTTAGCAACGCTTCAAGAAATTCGAAACCCTGATCTCTTAATTGATTCGCAAATTCAACAATCAGAATTCCGTTCTTCGTGGAAATCCCAATCAAGATAATGATACCAATCTCGCTATAGATGTTCAGTGTGTCGTTGGTGAGAAAAAGTCCCAACAAGGCACCAAAGGTTGCCAGGGGGACGGTAACCATAATTACGAAAGGATGAACAAAACTCTCGAATTGGGCGGCAAGTACGAGAAAAACAATGAGAAGTGCAAGCATAAATGTAAAGAACAACCCACCTTCAGATTCACGAAGTTCCAGTGATTCACCCTTGTAGTCGATCTGCGCAGTGTCGGGCAATTCATCGCGAACGATACCTTCAAAAAATGCCAGCGCCTCTCCCAGAGAATATCCCGGTGCCAGGTTGGCAGAAATAGTCACGGATCGTAATCGGTTGTATCGGTTCAACCGTCCCGCATCTGCACCGCTGGTAATCTTCGTCAGGCTGGACAGTGAGATGAGCTGTCCGGTTGTCTCGGACCTGACATAGAGGTTTGTAAGGTCACTGGCGGTTGCTCGTTGGTCAGGTTTTGCCTGAACAATGACGTCATATTCCTCTCCGTCATCTACGAAGGTAGTGATGCGCCTTTCGCTCATCATGGTTTGTATGGTACGTCCGATGTCCAGAACTGAAACACCAACATCCGCCGCTCGCGTCTTATCCACCTCCACCAGTAATTGTGGTTTTGTCTCTTTGTAGTCAGCCTGAACTCTACTCAAAAAAGAGTTTTCTGCGGCTCGCTCCAGAATGATATCGCGCCAGGCAGCAAGTTCCTCATAGGTGCTACCACCCAGGACAATCTGCACAGGTTGCCCGCCACCGTGACGTTGCAATCCGCTGCGCATGAAGGGAAATGCCCGTATCCCGGGAATTTGTTGCCAGGCCTGGGAGAGCTTGCTCATTACCTGTTTCGTGGCTAACTTTCGTTCCTGCCAGGGTGCCATAATCACCAGTACCACTGCACTGTTGACGGCGTCAGCAGAACCCCATGCCGGAAGAAAAACGAGATACACCTCTACATCCCCGGATTCCACAAACGGGTCAATCGTATCTTCCAGCTGCCGCAGTTGTCCCTGCATAAACTCAAAACTGGCACCCTCGGGACCATTAATAAAAGTAAAGAAAATACCCTGGTCCTCCTGAGGAGCAAATTCACTTGGTGTATTTTTAAACAGCCCCCATGTGCCGACTGTTACTGCCATGACGAGCCCAACAATGATATATGGGCGTGGAAGAGTATAGACGAGAGCCTGGTGGTACGATCTTTGGATGTAGTGAAAAAAGTTGTCAACTTTCTTGGTCAGCCAGCTCTCATGGGCATGAGTCGTGAGTAGTTTGGAACACATCATAGTCGTGAGTGAAAGGGCGAGCACGCTTGAAAAAATCACTGCGGTTCCGATGGTGACCGCCAGCTCGGCGAAGATCACACCGAGATTACCTTCGAGAAAAGCGATAGGAACAAAAACTGCGATAAGAACGGCTGTGGTCGCAATAACGGCAAAGGCGACCTGGCGAGACCCGTGAAAAGCGGCCAGCAGGGGTGGTTCCCCTTCTTCGATTCGACGTTGAATATTCTCCAGGACAACGATGGAATCATCAACGACCAGGCCAATCGCCAACACGAGACCGAGTAGCGTAATCAGGTTAACGGAGAATCCAAAAACAGCGAGACCTATAAAGGATGCAATAAGACATACAGGTATCGTGACAGCAGGAATAAGCATCGCGCGTACGGTACCCAAAAACATGTAGATCACCAGGCTAACTAATATCATTGTGATGCCAAGTGTTCTATAGACAGAATTAATGGCGGTTTCGATGAATACTGAATCATCGGAACTGGAGAAAAGACTCATGCCTTCTGGCAGATTCGCATTGATTGCGACTGCGCGCTTGTTTGTAGCCCTTAGTACTTCCAGTGTATTGGCTGTTGACTGTTTGACGATGCCGAGGCCCACCGTTGGGATTGAGTTACCGCGAAATTCGTTTCGGTAGGTGGATTGTCCCAGCTCTACCCTGGCTACTTCTCCCAACCTAACAAGATGTCCATCTTTTCCGCGTGCCAGCGTGAGTTGCTTAAAATCTTCAGGTGATTCATAAGCCCGTTTCACTCGAACAGTAAACTCGCGCTGGCGGGAATCTATTCGACCTGCCGGTAGTTCGATGTTCTGCTTACGTAGAGCAGATTCAATATCTGCAACAGTTAAACCCCTGGCGGCGAGAGCGATCCTGTCTATCCAGATGCGCATGGAGTATCGCCCCGCGCCACTAACGAAAATGTTAGCAACACCATCGATAATAATAAGCTGGTCTACCAGATATCGTTCGGCATAGTCCGTCAGTGCCATGCGATCAAGATTTGGGCTTGTCAGGGAAAACCATTGAATGGGCCGCGCATCGCTGTCAGCTTTTGCCACCTGTGGCGGGTCAGCATCTTCCGGCAAACGATTAACTACCCGCGCGACTCTGTCCCGGATATCGTTGGCCGCCTGGTCAATGTCACGATCAAGGCTGAATTCGACTGAAATTCTTGAAGAACCATCGAGGCTGGACGAAGTGATGGATTCTACACCTTCAATGCCGCTGATTTGATCTTCGATCAGTTGCGTAACCTTGGTTTCCATTACTTGTGCGGAGGCACCGGTGTAGCCAGTTGAGACAGAGACTAAAGGGGGGCTCGTCTGTGGGTACTCCCTTAAGGGTAAGCCCCTAAAAGAGAGAATGCCAAAAGCCAGGATCATCAGACTGATAACAGTGGCAAATACCGGCCGTTTTACTGAAATATCCGAAATTATCATTAGCTCTACCCCTTAGGTCTTGGGATCTCTGCTACTCAGTTTTATCAAGTTCTTTACCTAGTTTCGCCGCGAGTTGTTTCTCGCCTTTTATCGCCACTTTACTTCCGGGCCGAACCTTAATGGCTCCCTGGGTTATAACCGGCTGACCCGGTTCTAGTCCTTCCAACACCTCAATAATGCCTGGTCTCCTTCGCCCCACTTGTATCTGAATTCGTTGTGCCGTTCCATCCCGCACCACAAACACAAATTGTTTGTCTTGTATGGGAATGACCGCTTCTTCAGGCACCACGAGGGCTAAACTGCGGTTACGCACCAGCTTTACGGTAAGCAGCATGCCGGGCCTTAGTAACCTGGCATCGTTGTTCAGGTGGGCTCGTATTGTCACTGATCGGGTTACCGGATCAACCCGGGAGTTTATGGTTTTCACCGTGCCGGAAAATGTCTCATCGGGGTAAGCAGCACTTATGGCAATCACTTCCTGGCCCTCTTTAAGCACTGACAGATAGGTCTCAGGAATTGAAAAGTCCAGTTTGATGATTCTGATATCATCTAACGTGGTGATAATCGTATTTGGGCTCAGAAGTGTGCCTGGACTTACTGACCTGAACCCCAGTACCCCGCTAAAGGGTGCGCGAATTAACCGGTCATCCAGTCGGGCCATGATGGCCTCCAGCCTGGCTTCTGCAGTTTGCATTCGAGCTTTTTCAACATCTAACCGGGTTTCCGAAGCCAGTCGCTG
>JAPUGI010000341.1 GCA_027292925.1 Gammaproteobacteria bacterium | reverse complement strand
AGAAAAGCAAATACCAGCGGTTTTGGCCTCGATAATCTTGGTATTGAGATAACGGATCGAGGCACCATCGCCGTGGATGAATACCTCAGAACCAACTATCCAAACATCTATGCTGTTGGTGATGTGGCCGGTCCTTATCAGTTTACCCATACTGCGTCACACATGGCCTGGTATGCCACGGTTAATGCGCTGTTTGGTACGTTCAAGAAGTTCAGGGTCGATTATTCCATCGTGCCGTGGTCGACCTTCTGTTCACCTGAGGTTGCCAGGGTCGGTATCAATGAGATTGAGGCGAAGTCGCAAAACATCGAGTACGAAGTGACTCGATTTGATGTGGCTGAGCTTGATCGGGCGATTGCAGACGAGGAGGCTCACGGGGTCGTGAAGGTGCTTACCGTGCCCGGGAAAGACACCATATTGGGAGTCACTATTGCCGCGGTTCATGCCGGGGATTTGATCAGTGAATACGTCCTGGCGATGAAACATGGTCTTGGTCTGAACAAGATCCTGGGTACGATTCACATTTATCCTACCCTAGCGGAAATGAACAAATTTGCTGCCAGTGAATGGCGAAAAAATCACAAACCCGACTGGGCGCTGGATCTGGCTGAGAAATATCACAGTTGGCGACGTGGTAAACCTACCGCCTCTGATAAAGCTGACGTGGTATCCAAACCCAGCGAAGCATAATGGTCCCACTGTCATACCGGGAGGGGGTTTGACGTTTACGGCGTTTGGCTTTCAGCCACGCCACCGCTATGTCAAAGCTCTTAATTTTTGAACCAGGAATTCAATTTCTTCGTCGCTGGGTTCAAAGGGCACTGTAATCTTCTTCGCCAAGCCTGAGGCTAGTTTAAGCTGCCTCATGTACCGTCTGCATTTTACGCACATAATCAGGTGAAGTCGGAGACTGAATCGCTGAAGTAAAGTTGTCGGACCGTCCAGGTAATCGCTGGCAGTATCACTAACATCTTTACAGGTAATCACAATCTTCTCCTAATCTGTACAACACTCACCGGTTGCCTGGAAATGCTCAATACACAGGAACAAACGATTCCTGGCGCGGTGTAATAGTACTCTGACATTAGACTCGCTGACCTCCAGAATGTTACAGATATCGTCTAGTGAATACCCTTGCTCTTCCCGCAGATTAAGGGTAGCGCCCTGCAGCTCTGGTAAATTTTCAATCAGTTGATCCATACATCGTTTCAGTTCCTGAACGGACAATAGTTCCTCGGGAGAATCACAATCCCACTGGATAGGAATCTTGTCTCCCCAATTTCCGTCACTTACATAGCGGTCAGACAGAGATTTGTTTTCTGCTGTCATCGCCTCAAGTGATGTTAGGCGATTCTCTTTCCTGAGCCGGGTTTTTGCCTCATTGGCCACGATTCTAAGCAGCCACGTTCTCAGGCTGCTACGACTCTCAAATTTGGGAAGCGCGCGGATCGCAGAAAACCATGCTTCCTGGACAACTTCATCGGCAAATTTGTTTCCAACAAAGCTGTGCGCGAGATAAAGCATGGAAGACTGGTATTGCTTGATCGCCTGGCGGAAGGCCGCATCTTCTTTCCTGATCAGCCTGCTGATTAATTCTTGCTCTTCTTCGTACATTTTTCCACCGTTTGCTTATTTTAACAGGCTTCCTGGATAGTCAGTAACCTTCATCATCGAATTTGACTAACGGGAAGGCACTGAACACATCAGGCGTTACTACAACGGGCGCATCCACAACGAATGAATCATCTAACTCTGAAAAACTCGTGACTCCACAGAGGGCAAGAGCGGTAACGATCTCATGTTCCAGGATCCGCATACAACGAATTAGCGCTGGTGCACCACCTGCAGCCAAGGACCACGCTTGCAATCGTCCAAGACCTACAGCGCTGGCTCCCAATGCCATGGCCTTGAGTATATCGGTGCCCCGGTAAAATCCACCGTCCACTGCTATTTCGGCCCGACCGCCAACTTCGGTAACAATTTCCGGAAGTATGTCCATGGCGCCTGGACCCTGGTCCAGTTGCCGGCCGCCGTGATTGGAGACGTAGATTACATCCACGCCGAATTCGACCGCCCGGACAGCGTCTTCTACCCGATTGATTCCTTTCAAGATGAGTGGAATATCAAATTTTTCCTTGATGCGGGCTACATCGGTCCAGTTCAGTTTTGCCTGGTAGGTAAAGTCTCCGGGTGAGGGCTGAGATGTGGGAATCACGCGTTTCGCAATGTCTCTTTCACGGCGAGACACGACAGCGGTATCCACGGTCAGGCAGAACCCGTTGTAACCACTGTTAATAACCCGGGTCACGATATCGTCGACCCACTTTTCGTCTCCTCTTACGTAAAGTTGGTAGATTTTTGCCGCGTCGGACGCCGCGGCGATTTCCTCGAGATTGGGCGTACAGACTGAACTCGCAATACTTAAGATACCCGCTTCGGCGGCTGCAATGGCCGCAGTTGCGCCACCGCCTTCTGAAAAGACCTGTATTGAACCGATAGGTGCGAGCATCACCGGAATGACAAGTTCCTGACCCAGAATCGAACCTGATGTGTCAATTTCAGAAACGTTATTGAGTACACTGGGTCGGAGCGCTTTTGAATCAATGGCAAGACGATTGCGTTTCACGGTGGTTTCCGTTTCGCTTCCCCCAATCAGGTAGTCCCAATTGGTTTGGTCTAAATTTAGCCTGGCGGCTTTAACGATTTCATGAATCGTCCTGAATGAAACGTCAGACATACGGTTATCAGCTACTGGTTTTGTCTACCAATAGTAATGATTTCTAATATGAAATGAAAAGACGCTCCTACTGACTCGCAATATTTTTCAGAGCGTCGTTAATTTTCTACTTCATCACATAGACGACGTGACCACCCTGCTTCTTCCAGGGGCTCCGCTTGTCTGAAGGCAACTTGCGATAAACCTGTTCGGTAATCGTAATGCCTCGGCCACGCATGGAAAAAAGGATGTTTGCGGTGTTTCCCAGGATATCCTTATATCCTTCCGGACCAAATCCGCCAACGATGATTTCACCGGTATGCACGGAAACGCGGACGTCGGTGGGAGTGACAGCCACGGAATCGCAGAATTCGGCGAATTCGCTGCGAATCGCACAGACCGCATCGATCGCCTCGATGATCTCTGCCTCATCAAACATGGCGAGACAACCGTCTCCTATATATTTGATAACCTCACCACCGTGTGCCGTGATGTGTTTAGAGCAAAGTGAATAGTAACCGTCTAGAAAACAGACGGTGCCGACAAGGTCATCTATCTTCGCGATGATCTGCGTAGCGTTTAAGACATCGATATGGACCAGGACTGCATTTTTTACGGACAGGTGTGAGGGAAGTTCACGAGATATGCTGGACATAAGTCCTCCTCATGTTTTCTTAGATCTGTAGTGTGGGTGTCTGTCCCACGGGTCCCTGGCTCTTAATAGGAGAGCTTTGGATACCTTTTAGGTTGAGGTTTCATGTGGCTAAAGCGGGTGTGACTCCCGCCGGTCCCGTAGCTCGAAAGCGGTTACACGGGATACCTTCCACAGGGGACAATTTAGCGCGAAATTCACTGGGGGTCCAGCCTGTAAATGGTTCGACGCTTGAGAAAATACGTTAGCAAGTCCGTGTCAGTGACCAGGGTGGCAGTCGCAGGATACACCTTGTCTCCCAGCTTGATCCTGACCCTCGGGTTGTCCTTCAGATACCGGAGCCACCGCCTGCCTGGCGCCGCATCGATGTAGAGGTTGTCCCCATTCATCACCACCCGAAGCCAGACTGAATATGGACGTACGGGTCTGACTTCCAGTTGCAGCAGCTCAAATTCACCGGCAAATCTGAATGACGAGGCATGGATTTCCTGACCACTGAGTTCTCCACCAGGAAACATGAGGAATGCAGTTTGGCAGCCTGATATCAGTAGCAGTACCAACAGTACGAAGGTGCCGTGGCGCATCATGTTAATCCGCTGGAATAGTTTCTTAAATATACACAGCCGGTGGCTTCAATCATACGGGTTTGCTGGTAGCATGATTCTGCTAATCAGAGGTTCCCTTATGCGAGGAAGGAGATACCAGTTGAAGTATAGAAGTTTTCTGCTGCTCGCAGCAGTGTTGTCGTTGTCCGCACGGGCGGGGATCGAGCTTGTTCAACCCGAAACGAGATTAATCTTAAGTCAGGGTCTAACAGAAACAGTATGGCGCACTTCCGTTGCGCCTGATCGACAATTCGATTGGGTAGGATTGCATCGTTTTCGGCGGGCTGACAATCCGCCAGTTGCCATTTTGTTCTATCTGCCTGGTACAAATATGAACGGTCAACTGGCGGTTACGGATGAAAATCATAACTTGTGGTTATATCTCGCCAGTCGTGGGGTCACGGTTTACGTAATGGATTACAGAACTTATTTTGTACCTCACGACACGGATGTCAGCCTCGAATTCATGCGGGATTGGACCATGGCCTTGTTTGTGGATGATGCCGAGTTGCTGGCCACTGAAGTCAAAAAACAGAATCCGGATGTACCCTTGTTCGTGTCCGGGTTTAGCCGGGGGGTCTCCTTTGCTTATGCAGTTGCCGGGCGAATGGAATTTGCCGGATTGATTGCACTGGACGGTAGTTTCAAACGATTTGAACCGGTGGAGTTTGACCTGGCAGGTGCGCTGAAGCAATTTCGCCTGGGGGAAGACTATGCCTCAAGGCTGGCTAGAAGAGGATATGCATGGCGCAATGGACTCATGACCGGCGCCTACCAGGATCCGGCTGCTCCCGCCCTGGATGAAAAATACGGCACTATCGGTGAGCAGCTGTCGGAGGTTCTTCACTTCGCATGGGGTCCGGGAGCACTGGCGAACACTCGCGATAATCTCACGCCCATCAGGATACTGGGGAAGCACATGGCTTCTTTCGATTGGTATTACCCTAAGGTCCAGGACATTGAGGGAAGGTCACTGGCATCCCACAGGGATGACCCCAGCACTGATCTGGACAATCATTTTGGAAAAATGAAGCTGCCTATTCTCTATTTTGGCAGCGGCAATTTTGGAGCAACTAATCTTCTTCACGGCATTTATTCTGCAGCAAGAAGTGGTTCAAAAGACGTTACCGTCAATGTACTGGAAGGCTACGGCCACCAGGATGTATTAGTGGCGACATCGGCGAAGGCTGAAGTATACGATGTCGTGCTCGCATGGATAAAAAGCAGGCTAGATAATTAATAGCCTAGTCTTCGGTCCGGGGGGAAGGCGGTGCGATTCTATAAATGGAAGTGTGTTCAACTTCCACGAATACCTCACCCCTGACTAAAAATGCAATATACAATGTTGTGAATTCGTGGCCTTTACGTTCCCATTTCTCCGTCGGAATCATGCGGACTTCTATGTCCTGTCCAACCAGGAGTGGTTGATGAAATTTTATTTTACTACCTACATGCATCCACGCCGGTAGAATGAACGAGCGGGAGAATGCTGAATTGCACTGCCGTAACATCCAGAATGGGTGCACGCAGGCTTCATCACCCTGGTAAATTTCGAGATCATCGTGAAGTTGTGTTACCAGTTTCTGGTTTGATTCATCATCTGCATGCCACGGGTAAGCAGGCGCAGGTTTATCCAGGATGAGGTTGTCCCAGTTGATTTCCTCTCGCACGACAGGTTTGCTTGCCGGAGCTAAACTGTGTTTTGCATCAGCTTCTGCCGTACCCTGTTCGCCTGTCAGTGTCGCCAGTAGTACCCCTTCGGGGTTAAAACATTTTGTATCATTGCGGGCGACATTGCCTTCAAATGCAATGTCCAGCATCTCGCTGTCGTAGGCTGGTTTCAGGAATCTGACTTCTGCCTGGTTGTTGGTGAGCCAATCACGTCCGCCGTTTTTGACTGGCAGGTAAGCCATATGTCCAAAAACAACGACACCTGCCACTAACGCACTCTTGAATCCAAAGCGTAGCGCCATCTCATCAGTGTGAATCCTGTTTTCTGACTGTTCGGCGTCGTTAAATGTTTCTGTGGAATATTTGAGCATCTTTTTTTCCTTGTGCAGCTCTGGAGTCCGCATAGTGCTGACTTTGCATGTCTCCAGGTGTTAGTTTAGTTTACCAAGGGAAGCTCGTTGTAAACAGGAATCGACCGTGGCCAAGTTAGACCACATTATGTATGCCGTAAGCGAATTGCAGGACGGCATTGATGAAATTCTTAACCTGACAGGCGTTACTGCTGAATTTGGTGGCACTCATCCGGGGAACGGGACCTGTAACGCCTTGTTATCGTTCGACAATAGTCAGTACCTGGAAATAATTGCGCCGGATGCTAACCAGGACCTGGCGGGCACCCTCGGCGAAGAGTTGAAGGTGCATGATTTTTCGGGGATACGAACCTGGGCAGTTGCTGTTGATGACTTTGCGGTCATCACACCTGTACTCGATGAATTCGGGTTTGAACATAGTATCGTTCCCATGAACCGGACGCGACCGGATGGAGTGAGGTTGGATTGGCAAATTATGTTCGTCCACCGGCACCCCTATGGCAACTTCATGCCATTTTTTCTCAACTGGCTGGATTCACCACACCCTGCCAACGATACGCCAGGGGGGTGTACGCTTGATACTTTCGCGGTAGAAATGCTTGAGAACAGTGATTCTTATAAGGAATTAATGCGGGCTCTGGAAATTGAGGTGGAAGTGCTTGAAGGCCCTGATGGTATGCGTGCAGTGATAGACTCACCTAATGGCAGGGTTTTGCTGCATTAGCCGCCATTGGTGCCTGGGTCCAGGTAGAACA
>JAPUGI010000340.1 GCA_027292925.1 Gammaproteobacteria bacterium | reverse complement strand
CGATCAAATTTGACAAGTCATCCTGACGGGGACGCCGAGTCCGGGGTCGCGCACGACCGCAGCCGAAGGATCTCGTAGTGCGACAATAGAGATCTTTCAACCTGTTCAAGATCCAACTTTTTTACAAACTCTTTACACGCCTGTGGAATGAACTGCGGTAAGGTATTTTCATGAAATTGGCCGTAGTTGTGTTAACACTAACCAGCGTTCTCCCTGGTCCGGCGACTGCCCAGGCCTCGGCAGCGCCCGAACCCACGGAACTTGAGGTTTGGGCCCTACAGCAGGGATCACGTGTGATTTGGTCAGAGGAAGTTGGACGCATTGAAAGTACCGATGCCCAGGCTGTGATCACGGCTGTGGTCGTCGAAAAGTCACAAAACATTCCAGGTCGGGTGCGGGGAGTCAGGGTCGACCTAAAAAACGAGACGTCGACCGATCAGATTTATGTCGAAGAAAAAGAGCTTGTGTACCTCAAGCGCGACCTCACTCGGATGGACTGCAGCATAGCGAGAATGCGAAACGAATCGGGCGCTACCTACCGTGTGCAGGGGATAGAACGGTGCAGGCCGTCGCAACCGATTCCGCAAGCCTATTGTCCAGGGTATTACATTGGACCGGAATTTGAAGGCTTGAGTCTCTCGACATTCGCCGGTCACAACTACAGGTTTCCGTCAAAACGCCCCTCGGTAATGGCGGACGCAATCGGGCGGGCAATGAGCGAGTTCGGGATTGAGGACAAGATACCGACACCTGAACGCATCCAGTTACCGGTTGAGGACCTCGATAAAATCGTCACCTCCGCTGTCCACCATTTCCCCAGTCTCGCTTCCAGTCGCGGCATCAAGGCAGCAGGTTACTCACTGCGTGATGACCAGCGTTTTGCCTGGGCAGTTTTCTGGCCGTACAAGCGCATTAACGATTTCGCCTACTCGCGCTCGGTCTACTGCGAGCTGGTTGGCCCGGATGGGGTGTGGAACTGCAATCGCAATAAGGAACGCGGCTACCTGAGTCTGCCGGGCCAGGATAAAGAAGTGGTCATCACTGGGAAACTCAGCCGCGATTCTGCAGTCGCACTCATCGAATTTGCCAGGCCCAAATTACGTTACAAAGTTAAAGATACCGACATGGATCTGTGGCACGTTTCATCCATCAGTCCGCCCGATCAGTCAAGCGAAAAGTTCTTCATTTCATTTAGGGACAGTGCATCCGGTTGGATCTCCTTCCAGATCAAGGAGGCTGGCCTGGATGCTGATGAACGATTTGAGATTGTTCAACGCTGGGATGACGACAGGTCTCCGTGCGGATAGGTTAGGTTGCAAGCATGAAACTGGCTTCACATTCAGCAACGACCTGGTTGTTATCCTCACGTGTCATGGTTCCCTGCATGACCGTGAGCCGACCACGCTGCTTGATGCACTTACCTTCAAGCCTGACCGCGGTGCCGATAGGCAGAGCGTCCTTGTAGCGGATATCACACTTTGCGGTATAAGCCCGCAATCCCTTGAGGAACAACCAATTCGCCATGACGTCATCCAGTGCGCTGAAAACGATGCCTCCATGGGTCACATTGTCGTAGCCACAGTGATCTTCGCCTGGTGTAAATTCACTGCGGCAGACATCGTTATCCAGTCGAAATTCCAGGTGCAAACCAATCGGGTTGGTTGGCCCGCAGACAAAACAACGGTTGGCGTCAGAGCGAAGGATATTCATGGAGCCCGAGTTTAAACCTGTCACGTCGGGCTTGGAATCCCGAGAAAAACTAAATGGTATCGAAAGATCTAAGTTGATGGGTTGATTAGTAGAAACCTGATTCCGAGTCGACTTTTTCTACATCACTGCCCTGTCTCGCCGCCTTTAATTCCTGGCGAGCCATGCGCCCCATAAAGCCGCTATCAGCTCCCAGTGTCACCATGTGGAATCCCTGCTCCAGGTATCGGTTGGTATATTCCACCGAACCTGTATGAATACCGGCTGCGATGTTGTGCTTTTTACAACATTCATAAATTCTGGTGACGGTTTCAACATGTTTTGGATCATTGTTGTCACCGGTCGGCGCAAGTCCAAGCGCGAAGGCAAGGTCTGCCGGACCAATGTAAACCGCATCAACACCCGGGGTAGACATTATCTCGTCCAGGTTTTCGAGCGCTTCTGCGGTTTCTATCATAACGATACAGGCAATCTCATTGTTCGCTTCCTGCACATAGCCACGTCCGGCGTACATCGCTGCACGGACCGGACCAAATGAGCGCATGCCATCCGGTGGGTAACGGCAGGCTGCGACTGCTTTTGCTGCTTCCTCTGCGTTATTGATAAGGGGACCGACAACACCATAGGCGCCCGCGTCCAGGACCTTCATTATCTCGTAAGGTTCGTTCCAGGGAACCCTGACGAGGGGGATCGTTTCTGTCGTAGAAATGGCCGGTAACATCTGTTTGACGTCATTGTAGTCCAGGAGACCGTGTTGCAAGTCAAGACATAGCCAGTCGAAGCCGACGTGTGCCATTGATTCTGCCGTAAAAGGCGAGGCAATTGAAAGCCAGGCGCCTATCGTTTGCTTGTTGGCTCGCCAGGCGCGAAGAATGTGATTCGGGCGCATTTTTTTTCCTTTTTAATCCGCAGATTTCATGGAGTATGTCAGACCCGTCGTTTTCGGACCAGAGGCGGAAAGGGTGCGAGAGAAAAACGTCGACCGTGGTGAAAAGATGCAAAGTCTATCGGATGATCGTTAGTCGGATCGAAATGCCTGCCTGATAACTTCCCTTGTTTGTTCGCCCAGGGCTGAGACATCTTCGGAAGTAAGCCCGACCGTTGGGATCGGATCGTGGAACTTCAGCTTTACATGACCAGGGTGCCAATCCAGGGTATCCGATGCCAATACCTTATTAGTATCATGAATGCTGACCGGCAATATCGGTACAGATAGTTCCTGGGCCAGCCTGAACGCCCCCTTCTTGAATTGTTCGACTTCACCTTTTCTTGACCGGGTTCCCTCGGCAAAAAATATTACCGACAATCCATCTTTTATTTTGCTTCGCGCACTGTTAATGGACTCCACTGCAGCTTGCGTATCGGAGCGATCAATGATGATCTGCCCCATCATCTCGCAGGCAAGGCCAAATACTGGTATCGATCGAAGCTCCTTTTTCATCACCCACCTGATATTCATCCCGACGTATCCGTACAGTACATAAATATCAACCAGGCTCTGGTGATTGGAGTCGATGATTTAGGACTGGCCTGTGGTGATTTTCTCCCTGCCATCAATTTCTATGGTCATCAAGGTGAACAGCATGTTGAGCCTGGCCCATATCGAGGCGAGAACCCGCGATGAGAAGTCCTGCATGCCCACTGCTGAAAACATGATGATCAACGAACATACCAGGAAGGTTGATAGCAGCATCACCGGGATCACGACCAGCCACTTATAGAGTTGCAGAGGTAACCACAACAAGGTGGAGGTACTCACGACGTAGCCTTTCATGGGGTGCAGGCCATGGATTTCAGATCAATGCCAGTTACTCCAGCACCGATAGCCGCCGTAAGCGGCGTGATCATGTTGCTCATGGGTTAATAGTACAGTAGCTAGTTTCTGTCTGAAAATTGAATAATTCGAACAATAGTCATTACGCTCTGTAAATCTTTGATAGTGAAAGCAGCCACTTACGAAGGAACTAGCCCCTTCGATGTTTGAGTCTTGGCAAAACCTAGCTCGCCCTTCAGATGTTCTGATTCTGGGCAAGAACTAGCGAGTTCCCGCCTGAATCTTACAGATTCGCTATTGCGCTTTACCGGCAGAACCACCTAATGCTTGCATTATGTCTTCAATTACGGAAAATAGGTAATCACTTACGTAATTAGTTACGTTTATGGATATACTAAAAAGTGTTGGCGCCCTGGCGCTCGGCAGCCGACTCAGGCGACTTTCGGATCAGTTAATGCGGGATGGAATCCTGGTCTACCGCGATACCGGCCTGGACTTTGAGCCCAAATGGTTTCCCGTGTATCTGTATTTGCAGCGATCGGGTCCCAGCGCGGTGATGGATATTGCCCGGGGGCTCGGTATCACCCATCCTTCGGTTAACCAGGTGGCGAAGGAGATGATCGCGGTTGGGCTGCTTGCTACATACAAGGATACGAAAGATAAGCGTAAGCGTCTGTTAGCACTCACTAGCATTGGAAAGGCCAAGCTAGATGAGTTAGAACCTGTGTGGTCAGATGTTCGTAGCGCGCTGCAGGAGTTGATAGATGAAACCCAGGTGGACTTTCTTGGCCATATGGAAACCATCGAACGGGCACTAGCGGATAAAAGTTTTCATCAGCGTTTTCTGGAGAAGCACCAGAAAGCATCAAACCCATGACT
>JAPUGI010000034.1 GCA_027292925.1 Gammaproteobacteria bacterium | reverse complement strand
ACGAATCCTGACCGGACTGTGTGAACTGTGAACTGCGTCACACTTCTTGCCGGAGAAGTGGCGTAGTGTTATTCGTGGAGAAATACATTTACAGGTTGTCAGCAGGTCGAATGGAAGACGAACGATTACCAGATAGCGCAGCCACAAGTGGGGCTAGCGACATGACATTAGTGCAACCGGTTCGACCGGCGAAAGCGGTAGGCCACCAGGTTAGCCCGAACAAGGGCCACCTAAAAATCGAACTGGGAAACGGAATTTGCTTCTCAATCAATGCAGGTAACCTTCCGTGGCTTATCGGCCGAGGTCAAAATTGTGACATCCGTGTTCCCCAGAGTAGTGTTTCGAGACAGCATTGCGAGCTTTACCTTAAAAACGGAGTCCTTTTCCTAAAAGACACCAGCACCAACGGCACGATAGTTGATAGCAAAAGACTAAAAGGAGAATCGGTCTCAATTGAAGCACCCACGTCCATTATTTTCGCCGGTGATACGTCAATCACGATCACGCCTAGTACCGTTGGCGAAGTGATTAGAGATAAGAGATTCAATTTAAACAGGCGAGAAAATGATCGTCGCCAGACTGAACGCCGCACGAATGCCACCGTCGTTCACCTCGAACGACGCACAGACGAAACCAGAAGGATGGTGCACCGCCGCGGGGGGCGGTAAAGCTCAAATCACTCGTAGAATTCATTACGGCGATAGGTTTTTTGCAAAACAAAAATACCGAGAGCGAACTTATGTAAACTGTTCCCGTGACTAACCAGACTCGCGCTTACGTTTTTGCCATCATCACAGTACTGTTCTGGTCGACAGTGGCAACGGCGTTTAAGTTCACGTTGCGTTACCTGGATATTTTCCAACTACTATTTTATGCCTGCCTTACGTCTGCACTAACCCTGCTCATTGTCATCGCTGTAAAGGGTCATCTGAGCAGACTGATAGCGGTTTTTAAGCAACATTGGAAGATAACTGTCATTGCCGGAGGTTTGAATCCCTGCCTGTATTACATGGTGTTGTTTGAGGCCTATGACCGGCTTCCGGCACAGGTCGCGCAGCCGATTAACTACACCTGGGCAATCACCCTTGCATTCATGTCCATCATTTTCCTGAAACAGAAAATATTATTGGCTGATATTGTTGCCGCATTTATTTGTTACGCCGGGGTGGTTGTGATTGCGACCCAGGGGAATTTCGCAGCATTCGCTTCCTCAGACCTGATTGGTGTGGGTCTTGCACTCTTTTCCACCATCGTATGGGCCAGCTACTGGATACTAAACGTGAGAGACCCGCGCGAACCACTCACCGGCATGTGCCTCAATTTCATGGTAGCGCTGCCGGTGGTAACCCTGGTTTGCCAGGTCTACTCCGGATTCAGGATTCCGCTGACGGGACTAGCGGGAGCCGTTTACGTGGGTCTGTTTGAGATGAGTCTCGCGTTTCTCTGCTGGTCCGTTGCACTTCGCCTTTCCGAGAATACGGCACGCGTCAGTAACCTGATATTCCTGGCTCCGTTTCTTTCACTTGTATTTATCAACCGGATTCTTGGTGAGGCAATTTTACCAACGACCTATATCGGATTAATCTTCATTGTCTGTGGTCTGTTGTACCAACAGTGGTCACACGCCAGAACAAGTGGTTGAAAGCAAAGGCCTGACAAGCGATGCAGCTGTGTCCATGCTTGATGAAGTCAAACCGACAGTTCATGATGGTGCATATGTTGTAACAACGGTGCTTGAATAAAAGGATTTAACCCCCAATCTGGCACGTAACCCAACTGAAAGCGGATATTAGGTTATGGACGACACTGACGACGGTAATACCGAGTTTATTCCGCATCATGTGGGTAAACAGTTGGCGAGACCCGATGAGGTATTGCCGGATACTTTACAACTCATTCCATTGATATCACGTCCTTATTTTCCTGTCCTGGTTCAGCCAGTTGTTGTCGATCAGGATCCCTGGGGGCAGGGCATCAGGACGGTTGCGGAAAGTGCTCATAAACTCGTCGCGATGAGTTTCTCTCCGTCTGCCAGTAAAGGTGTACCACGACCGGAAGATATCTGCACCATCGGATGTGTTGCACGCATCCATCGACTACATGAGAGTAAAGGACAGTTGCAATTTATCGCCCAGGGAGTCCGACGATTCCGCATCCGCGAATGGGTGAAACGCGTGCCGCCCTACGTCGTACGTGTTGAATATTTTGAGTCGCCAGTGGAGGATGAAGATCAGCTTCGCGCCTATGCGATGTCCATCATCAATATCATCAAGGAATTGATGACGTTGAATCCTCTCTACAGTGAGGAGCTTAAACAGTACCTGAACTATTTTGATCCAAATGAACCATCACCTCTGGCCGATTTCGCCGCAGCGATTACTTCTGCTGATGCGCTGGAGCTTCAGGACATCCTGGAAACCATTCCACTGCTGGACAGGATGGAGAAAGTATTACTGATGATTGGCAAGGAGTTGGAGGTCGCCAAGCTTCAGGCCCAGATCACCGAGCAGATGCAGGAGCAAGTTAGTGAACAGCAAAAGGAGTTTTTCCTGCGCCAACAGCTCAAGGTCATCCAACAGGAATTAGGCATTTCCAAGGACGACCGTGAATCAGATGTGGAAAAATTCAGCGAGCGTATGGAAAAACTTTCCGCACCGGATCATGTAATAAGTCGTGTCGATGATGAATTGCAAAAGCTGCAGGTTCTAGAGCCGACCTCGGCAGAATACGGAGTTACCCGCAATTACCTGGATTGGATAACTTCCGTTCCCTGGGGTGTCTTGTCCGAAGACCAGCTTGACCTGGATCATGCGAGGAAGGTTCTGGATAGAGACCATGATGGTCTTGATGATGTTAAACAACGGATTATTGAATTTCTTGCCATCGGTGCCTATAGAGGTGAAATCGCTGGCTCAATACTTTTGCTGGTTGGACCTCCCGGAGTTGGTAAGACCAGCATCGGCAAATCGGTAGCCAGTGCCCTGGGGCGAAAGTTCTTTCGTTTTAGCCTCGGCGGCATGCGTGATGAAGCGGAAATAAAAGGTCACCGTCGTACCTATATTGGCGCCATGCCTGGAAAAATGATCCAGGCGCTGAAGGAAGTAGAAGTCTACAACCCGGTTATCATGTTAGATGAAATTGACAAGATCGGTGCTTCCTACCAGGGCGATCCTGCATCGGCGCTGCTCGAGGTGCTTGATCCCGAACAAAACAGTGGGTTCCTTGATCACTATCTTGACCTGCGGGTGGACCTGTCAAAAGTCCTGTTTATCTGTACCGCGAACCAGTTGGATACCATTCCCAGTGCATTGCTGGATCGCATGGAGGTGATCCGACTTGCCGGATACCTGACGGAAGAGAAGCTGCTGATCGCAAAACATCACCTATGGAAACGGCAGTTGGGAAAAGCCGGTATCCCGGCGTCCAAGTTGAAAATCACCGATGCTGCCCTGCGAAAGGTAATCGACGGTTATGCGAGGGAAGCCGGAGTTCGGGCGCTGGAAAAACAGCTTGGCCGAATTGTGCGCAAGTCCGTGGTGTCATTACTCGAAGATGACGATCAGAAAATATCTGTTGGCGTGAAAGCCCTGGAAAAATACCTGGGTGCGCCGCTGTTCAAGAAACAGCAACCCCATAGAGGAATAGGCGTCGTCAACGGGCTGGCCTGGACTGCCATGGGTGGGACCACGCTCGCCATTGAAGCATCTCGAATCCACGATGGCAGTCGTGGTTTCAAACAAACCGGGCAGCTAGGGGATGTGATGCGTGAATCGGCTCATATTGCCTACAGTTTTGTCGCTTCGCGCTTGGACGAATTACAGGGCATCGAGCATTTCTTTGACGACGCTTTTGTTCATTTGCATGTGCCTGAAGGTGCGACTCCAAAAGATGGACCAAGTGCCGGAATCACCATGGCGGCGGCGTTGTTGTCGCTGGCTAAAGGAAAAAGAATTAAAAGGGATATCGCCATGACGGGTGAGCTGACCCTCACTGGCCGGGTGCTTCCCGTTGGGGGTATCAGGGAAAAAATTATTGCTGCACGCAGGGCTGGCATGAAGGAACTGATTCTACCAGCTGATAATGAACGGGATTTTGATGAGATGCCTGATTATCTCAAGAAGGGACTTAATGTAAGCTTCGTATCCCAATTCACCGAGGTTGCCGACCTCTGCTTCTAGGAGTTGATATGTCAGAGTTGATTGCGAAACTGGAAGCCCTGCTGGGCGAAAAAGGGGTCTTTCATGGGGAACGCCTGAAAGAAAGGCATTTCCCCGGTGCAGCACCGTTTACCTCAACCAGTGTCGAACCGTTCGCATTGGTTAGACCCACTTCAACCGAAGAAGTATCGGCAATCCTGAAAATATGTCATGCGGCAGGGCAGCCCGTAGTCCCGCATGGCGGCCTGACCGGACTGGTCGATGGGACGACGTCAAATAGCAAGGAAGTTGCCATTACGCTGGAGAGGATGAACAAGATCGAGGAGATTGACGTAGAGAGCAGGACTATGACGGTACAGGCTGGTGTACCACTACAGCTCGTACAGGAAGCGGCCGAGAATGCAGATTTATTATTCCCGCTGGACCTGGGCGCACGGGGCACAGCCACCATCGGCGGCAATGTGTCCACTAATGCCGGGGGTAACCGGGTGATTCGTTACGGCATGATGCGTGACCAGGTTCTTGGCATGGAGGTTGTACTGGCGGATGGAACCATCATTTCCTCCATGAACAAGATAATCAAAAATAATACAGGCTACGACATCAAACAGTTATTCATGGGTGCGGAAGGTACCCTGGGTATCGTCACTCGCGTTGTGCTGCGGGTCCGGCCCATGCCGCGTAGTCAGGATATGGCATTTATTGCGGTCAACGAATTCTCCCAGGTCACGTCGTTCCTAAACTATGTTGATAGTGCCCTGGGCGGAACTCTCAGTGCCTTTGAAGTCTTGTGGCAGGATTATTACAAGCTGGTGACGAGCCCTCCGGCAGAAGCCTCACCGCCGCTAAGCCATGAATACAATTACTATATTCTCCTTGAAGCTATGGGCGGCGATCCCACGGGGGATGCAGACAGGTTTGTCGAGGTGCTCTCAAAATCGCTAGAAGATGGCGTAATTGCAGATGCAGTTATTGCGCAGAGTCAATCCGACAGAGACTCCATGTGGGCTATTCGCGACGATGTCGGCCAGGTGGCACAGAACTGGCCTATTTTCACGTTCGATATCAGTGTGTCGCTGAACAAAATGGAGTCCTATGTTGAAGAAATGCAGAACGGCCTGGATGAGCAGTGGGAGACCAACAGCTGCATGATCTTTGGTCACCTGGGAGACGGTAACCTGCACATCATCGTTGGTGTCGGTGATGATTCCATCGAAACAAAAAAAGCGGTGGAAGAAACAGTCTATAGGGGGCTCACCACAAGGGGAGGCTCGGTTTCCGCTGAACACGGTATCGGTCTTCAAAAAAAACACTACCTGTCCTGGTCGAGAAGTGAGGATGAAATTGCCCTGATGCTGAGTATCAAGAAGGCACTAGACCCGAAGGACATCCTGAATCCCGGTAAGATT
>JAPUGI010000339.1 GCA_027292925.1 Gammaproteobacteria bacterium | reverse complement strand
TGCAGCCTGGCCGGTTTCCTTAAACTCTGCAAACAGGGAGGAAATCTTTCGGATATAGGACGGATCTGCCAACTGCCCGATAAGATCCGCCGCCCGGAGCAGACCCGGGAAATCTGTTGACTCCTGGTGATCTTCCTCACTGGGCACTGGAAACCGGGTTCGCTCGATGTTGTCGCATATTACGTCAACAACAATCCCTTCCACCCGTTCAAAGCGTTCCGAAATATACATTTTGGCTCGATCTACATGGTATGGCGTGAGGAATGCATCTGTGGAACCGGGAGGTGGTGCGATCGTGTCATAATCGGTGTTGATGGTGTAACGGCCATTACGATCCGCCCGGCAGATCCCTCTGACATAACCAATATCGTGGTTGAGCAGTGAAATCACGAAATGAACCCATTCATTTGCCGAAACACCGTCCTCTATCAGGATTTTGCCACGCAATATCTCCATGCCGACCGCGGTAACCATCATCGTATGATTGGTGTCGTGGTAAGGTGCGTCACTATTAGCGATGATTTCCAGGGCGTTGCGTGTGTTTGAAACCAGCAGGTGAAGATCCTTTTCATCATTGCCATACACATTAATATAGTGCTCAACAATTTCATCCAAAAACGACTCGATTATGACTGATGAGGGATTAAACATTGGCTAGGTTCGTCTCTATTAAGGCGTAGCGGCTATTGTCTCGTGTCATTTGGCTGAGTCAAGCCATATTTAGCGAAGGGTGATCAACTCCAGGACGTGGGTCCAAATGAACAATTCTGTTGCAGAATTAAGTATACTTGAATAAAGCTCATTTAAAAGGTGGGTCCAGTGATTGAACTAAGGCACTTAAGAACACTAATGGCACTTCGCGATACCGGCAGTCTTGTGGAAGCTGCTGACCGGCTTTTTCTGACTCAATCGGCGTTGTCCCATCAGTTAAAGGATCTTGAAGATCGACTGGAATGTAGGTTGTTCCAGCGTAAAACAAGGCCGCCCAGATTTACCAGTGCAGGTCGAAACTTGCTTAACCTGGCCGATGAGATTATTCCGATGGTACGAGCGGCGGAAAGGGATATTGCCAGGCTGGCAGGGGGTGAAGCGGGTCGATTACATATCTGTATTGAGTGTCACAGTTGTTTTCAATGGTTGATCCCCTGTATCGACCGCTATCGAAGCAATTGGCCTGAAGTCGAACTTGACCTGACCGGTGGTTTTGATTTTGCTCCGTTACCAGCCCTGGTGAGAGGCGACCTTGACCTGGTCATCACTTCTGACCCGGTTGATTTGAGCGGCATTCAGTATGTGCCGCTGTTTCGCTATGAAGCCATGATGGCTTTGGCGAAAGATCATCCTCTAGCTAACAGGCCGTTTCTTGTACCCGCAGATCTGGTGCCAGAGACGCTGATTACCTACCCGGTTGATCGCAATCGACTTGATGTATTCACCCGGTTTCTCGATCCTGTGGACCTGGAACCAGCAGCCATCAGAACGGCAGAGCTAACACCAATGATGGTGCAACTGGTAGCCAGTGGTCGTGGTATTGCCTGTCTGCCAAACTGGGCGTTGACGGAATATCTGGAGAACCAAACCATCGTTGCCAACAAGCTGGGTGAGTCTGGGCTGTGGTGTACGCTCTACGCCGCTATCCGGGAGGACCAGAGAGACTCTCCTTTTATGGAAGATTTCCTGAGTACAGCGTTGGAAACCTGCTTCTCCAACTTGAGTGATATTAGGACAGCCCTGATCGATTGAGATCCTTCGGGTCGTGCGCGACCCCGGTCGCTCATGACATGGAAAAGCCCCGGGATGTGTTGCACCCCGGGGCTCTGTCTTACGTAGAGGGAGCAAGCTCCGAGCTAATTTAACTCGGAGGCTCCCTTAATAGACTGACTATTGATGGGATCACCTCCTTTTACGTCAGGGAGCCAATAAACATGCCAGATGGTTCCCCCTGGTTAGAACAACCGGCACGGCGGATATGATCCTTATCCTGGCAGCTAATTTATAGACCAGGTGGGTTCCTGTCAAAGGTCATCAGTCGGTTTCAGCGGATTTCCATTATTGTATCGTAGCTCATGGGATCAGGACCCGTGAGGTCCATGTGCCACCATCATAGGTGTAGAGTCGCCGATCATGTATTCGATCCTGGTTATTTAGATCCAACACGTCGATCCTGTCAGCGATAAGTTCAATTCCTGCAACCATGGGAGGTGATTGCATGCTCTGTGCATCAAGGTCCTTTTTTAGCTGGTTAATCTTGTCGGTGAGGATATCTCGGGAATCAATAATTGAACTCTGGTTTCCCAATTCCTCATAGACGTAGTCGAGATATTTGCTGCCAGTGGGTCGGCGCAGCCAGTTACTTTTTACTATTCCAGCCTCGAGTTCCTGGATAGACCCCGAGATGCGATACTGGCGTTGCACACTGGCATACCATATAAGAAGTTCATGACCTGTGCCGTCTGTAAACGCCTGCCATTTCGGGCTGGTCTTGTTAATGAACAAGGTGAAACGATTATCATTGATATCCCTTAACACGAGGGTTCGAACCGAGGCTTTGCCGTTTGCATCGGCGAGGGCCAGAAAACAAACATCGGCGTTACTGTCCTTGAGCCGCCTGGCTTGATTACGGTCAGATTGGATATTTTGAACAGGGTTCATTCGACGGACGCCTAGTCGAAGGAGTCCGGATCAAAGTCAAAATTGCCATATGTAAAACCGCTTGGAGGGGAGTCCCTGAAAGTGATCATGCGATTGAAAATGAAGCCATGTGCACTGCCCAATAGCGAATCACGAATCATGCCGTCGTCATCACATTCTTCGGCAGCCTTGATCAGTCGCTCAAAGTTAAAAATGAAATTTTTACTATGCCGGGTCCTGATGGCCGTACCGTAGAAAAGTTTGTAAGCGTAATTCTCGCCGTTACGGAAATGGATTTGCATCATGGAACGGGAGTAGATTTCGGGGTCGTTTTGGCTCATTGCCGACCAGAGGCCTCCTATCTTTTCCTCGGAAACTGCGCCTGAACCACCGGCTCCCTGGCTGGAAAGGTATAGGAATCCCATAATAAATCCAAGTTGCTGTTTGACACTCTCGGCAATGCGAAGGAAAGATTCTTTCCGGGCATGAAGTTCTGTAGCTTCGATGGCATGTGACTGAATTACAGCCTGCGCGGCAGATTTTTGTATCTCAACATACTGCATCTTGATGGCATTGGTATTCTGGGTCAGTTCCTTTTTCTGTAGAAAATATCCAATCACCAGCCACAGAAATGCCAGCGGAGCAAATGCACCTTCAAG
This sequence comes from Gammaproteobacteria bacterium, assembly GCA_027292925.1. Classification (GTDB taxonomy): domain Bacteria; phylum Pseudomonadota; class Gammaproteobacteria; order Pseudomonadales; family Azotimanducaceae. The sequence continues at coordinate 1,034 of JAPUGI010000339.1, read as the reverse complement.
AAAACTGCCCAGTTGTTCGATAGGAGCCTGGCTAATACTCCGCCAGCCAACGGTGCCACCGATATAGATTGAGAGCATAATCAACCAGAGGGAAGTGATAGAGACACCCATCCAAATACGCCAATCCGGTGCGCTGGAGTCAAACATACTGAAGGGAGTTTCCCTGCTTCTTATCTTGTATTCCGGCGTGTCTTCTGAGCGGGTTTCGGTATCCATGGGTCAGTCTGTGAACAGGTGAACTATCAGTTTAACTCAAGAAAGGTCGCCGGTCAGAGACGTGCGTTGGGAAATCTCGATCCAGTTCCCGTCAGGGTCCCGGATGAAAGAAATTCGTGCAGTTTTCCCGAGTGTCACCGGCTTACCTCTCGAGAGAATATCCGGTGCGCCACTTCAAAGTTATTGGCGAAAATAGTTGCGGAGATTTTCTCTGGTTCAAATCGCACCATTCCTTCAACCAATTCATGCCATTCGTAGTCGGTTTGAACAGAAGACGTAAGCCGCAGGGTCTTTGAACCGGCTTCTTCTCCCCTGACAATACCGTTTACAAGGAGGCGTGCGCGATCATTGTTTTCATGGATCTCCAGTTTTAGTTGTGCTCCCCTGTAGGTAACCTCAAGGATGTAGTCACTCAAGTATCGGCTTCTCCGGATCAAGAACTATTGGGGAAAGAATATTCGTTCATCCCAGGGGTAATGATTGGCTTAGTTTAATCTCCTTCAAACTGAAATGTGATTCCATATCCTTAACTCCAGGAAATTTCAGGATTCTTTGCATGCTCAGTTCTGAAAAGTGATCCATGCTACGCGCAACTACTTTTAGCAGATAGTCGTATGATCCACTCATCGCATGGCATTCAACGATGTGATCTTCGCGTGCAACAGAAGTGAGGAATTTTCGGGTTTCTGTTTCACTCTGTTTGTCGAGCGAAACCTGTACAAATGCAGTGACCTGCAATCCAAGCAGACGCTGGTCCAGGCAGGCAGAATATCCTGTGATGTCACCACTGTCCTCGAGATTTTTTGTGCGTCTGAAGC
>JAPUGI010000338.1 GCA_027292925.1 Gammaproteobacteria bacterium | reverse complement strand
AACTGAAAATGATAAAAGTTACCTTGCCAAGAACCTTCTTGCATTTTTCCACGAGGATTACCATGAGGTTGCAAGGCTGCACGTTTCCAGTGGGTGGGTCCCTAAGGATACGAATATAGAAGAATTTGAAGCCGTTATAAGGGGCGTGTGCGAACCCATATTTCAAAAACCCATCAAGGATATTTCTTTCGGCAAGGTGCTCGTTAGTCTTTTCCAGACTGCCCGTCAGTTTAATATGGAAGTACAGCCTCAGCTTATTCTGTTACAAAAAACGCTGCTTAACATCGAAGGCTTGGGTCGGCAAATATATGATGAACTTGACCTGTGGGAGACTGCTGCACCTTTCATGGAACGATGGATGTCCAATCGGTTAAGCCTCGGCAACATATTGAAATCCATAGGCAAAAATGCGCCTCGCTGGCTGGAACAGCTTCCTGAAATCCCGGACCTGGCATTTTCAGCGCTCATGGAACTCAAACAGTTGGGACAAAACACTAGTCTACAGACCAAAGCTCTTGTCAATCTGGAACAGGAACTTGCCCGGCAATCACGCCGCAGCCGCTACCAGCGTTTCGGCGGTTTAGCCCTGATTGCGGCTATCTTTAGCACCATGATTCCTCTTTCAGGTTATGCCAGCAATAACGAGATACTCCTCGGCACTTCCATACTGGGAAGTCTTGGCGTCTACTGGATGTATATCCATGCCTAGGCCATTCTCGCCAACCCTTTTTCCCCGTCCCTGAAATGAACGACAAGAAACAGAACTGGTTGTCAGAGATCAGATTCGATGTTGACGGGCTGGTACCAGCCATCGCCCAGGATGCGACAAACAATCGAGTACTGATGGTTGCCTGGATGAACCGTGATTCTCTCGAAGAAACGATGGAAACCGGCAAAGCTGTCTATTGGTCGCGCTCTAGAAACAGGTTGTGGCGTAAAGGCGAGGAATCCGGTCATGAACAGGTTGTCCGCGAAGTCCGTCTTGACTGTGATGGCGATGTGATAATATTACAGGTTGAACAACTCGGTAATATTGCTTGTCATACCGGGAGAACAAGTTGTTTTTACCGAATCCTTAAAGACGGGGAATGGATAGAGACGGATCCAGTGATAAAGGATCCCGGAGAGATTTATCATCGTGAATAGAGCAACGCTTACCAGGCACCAAAGACATCTCGAATCAGGACCTCAACATGTCTGACATAATCGAGCGTCTGTTTCAGGTCATACAGGATCGACGAACTGCAGACCCGTTAAATTCATACGTCGCAAGTTTGCAACAAGCGGGTTTGAACAGGATTTTAGAGAAGGTAGAAGAAGAATCGGTCGAAGTTGTTACAGCAGCGAAAGACGCAGTTATTTCCCAAGATACATCTGACGTTGTAAAGGAAACAGCGGATCTGTGGTTTCACTCACTGGTTATGCTGGATTGCCTTGGCGAAACTCCGACCAGTATCTTCACTGAACTTGAACGCAGATTCGGTATATCGGGTATCGCCGAGAAGCAATCCAGGAAAAATTAAATGGAGCTCCTATGTCATTTGGAATAACAGAACTCATCATCGTACTTGTCATCGTGTTGCTTTTGTTCGGTACTAGCAAACTCAAATCACTAGGCAGTGACCTGGGATCCGCTATAAAGGGATTCCGAACAGCAGTCGACGACAAGGATGAAGTAAAATCAGTAACTGACGGCAGCGACGAGGATTCATCTAAGCTGCAACAAACTGAACAGAGCGAAAACAAGTCCTGATTGCCTCATGTTCGATATCGGACTTCCAGAACTACTGTTGGTTAGTGTTGTTGCGCTACTGGTAGTAGGTCCAGACAGACTGCCTGAAACCATTCGCACCGTATCACTGTGGATAGGAAGATTTCGACGCAGTTTCGCTAATATCAAACAGGAAATAGAAAACGAAATCGGGGCTGATGAAATTCGCGCGCAACTCTACAATGAATCAATCATGCACGACATAGAGAAATCCAAAGAAACATTAGAGGAAGTAAAAAATGAAGTGACAGAAGCCATTGAACAAGTGAGTGCCTCTGTTTCCGATGCCAAATCTGATGCCATCCTCAAATCCCAGCCGTTAAAAGACCAGGACGATGAAATATCGCGGAATTCCTCTGGATGACAGAGCAAAGTAATCCAGCGTCTGATTCTTCCGCTGAGACGGACCAGGGTCAGCCACTGATAGATCACCTAATAGAACTCAGAACCCGGATCCTGCATAGCATTTTCTCGATCCTGATTATCTTTCTTCCTTTGTTTTATTTCGCCAACGATATCTACACCTATGTCTCGGAGCCGCTACGAGCATTTCTGCCAGAAGGTACGACCATGATAGCGACCGAAGTAGCATCGCCTTTCCTGGCTCCATTCAAGCTCACACTAATACTATCAATATTCATCGCGATGCCTTACATACTGCACCAGATCTGGAGCTTCATTGCTCCCGGGCTTTACTCCAATGAAAAACGTGTAGCTCTGCCCATACTGACATCCAGTATTGCTCTTTTCTATGCAGGGATCGCGTTTGCATTTTATGTTGTATTTCCACTAATTTTCGGCTTCTTCACCAGTGTTGCACCGGATGGCGTTACCATCATGACCGACATTAACAGGTATCTGGATTTCGTCCTTAAGCTATTTTTCGCATTTGGATTAGCTTTCGAAATTCCTATTGCGACTGTACTCCTGGTTTGGACGGGCGCTACTACTGTTGAAAGTTTACAGCGCAAGCGCCCCTACGTAATCGTTGGCTGTTTTATTCTTGGCATGGTGTTAACGCCGCCGGATATTATTTCACAAATTCTTTTAGCGATACCAATGTGGATTCTTTATGAATTCGGAATATTGTTTTCAAAGACTGTGCGTAGCGATGAGAGTGAAGACAACGACAACTAAAAGCTGTCTCAACTACTCAGCATAAAAGTCACTGGTCCATCGTTGATAAGGCTGACTTTCATATCTGCTCCAAAAACTCCCGCCTGTATGGGACACAGATTCCTAGCCTGAAGGACAAACAAATCGTATAGGGCTTGCGCCTGACTGGGCGATGCAGCGGTTGAAAACGACGGTCTTAGCCCCTTTTTTGTATCGGCGGCGATAGTAAACTGCGGGACAACCAATAGCTCACCGCGAACATCCAGCAAACTGAGATTCATGTGCCCCTTGTCATCGGAAAACACCCGGTAATTCACAACCTTGTTTAACATCCGGGACACATTGCGTTCAACGTCGTCTTTTTGCACGCCGAGCAGTAGCAACAACCCGCTATTGATTTTCCCGATGATCTCGTTGGAAACAGCAACCTGCGCTTCGCTGACTCTCTGAATCAGGCCGAGCAAATCGGTACCCCTTAAACCTTGCTTAGTAGGCAGCTAAACATCGAATTCAAGCTCAAAACGCAAGGACATATTCCTGGTTGCCCGAATCAATGCGTCAATCAACACTACTTCGGTAGCCGAATGACCTGCTTCCCTGACAATATAGAGTTGTGAATTCGGCCACGCCTGGTGAAGTTTGTGGGCGTTATCCATGGGACAAATCATATCAAACCGTCCATGCACGATGATCCCAGGAATATCTTTCAAGGCACCGGCATTGGAAACGATCTGGTTGTTTTCGAGAAAGCAGTCATTGCGAAAATAGTGAGTACCCACCTTGCATCTGGCCAATGCTCGATGTGGTTCTATGAAATGTTTAATCAGGCGCTGATTAGGATGCAGGGTCGAGCAATGAGCTTCCCAACTTGACCAGGACTTGGCAGCTCCCATACGAGCCAGTTCATTGGAACCGGTCATCAGTTGATGGTAGGCATTAGGAAAATCATTTCTGTCGGCTACCGCGATTGGCGCAACGAAATCTTCCCAGTGGTCGGGGAAAAACAGACTAGCACCTTCCTGATAGCACCATTCAATGTCCCGCCTTCGCCCAAGAAAAATACCTCGAAGAACAAGACCCAAAGTTCTTGATGGATGTGTTTGCGCATAAACAAGGCTCAGGGTTGAACCCCAGCCGCCACCAAATAGTATCCACTTTTCTACGCCGAGATATTCCCTGATCTTCTCCATGTCAGCCACCAGATCAGTTGTTTGGTTGTTCTCCAATTCGCCATGCGGTGTGGATCGTCCAGCACCACGCTGGTCAAATAAAATGATCCGGTATTTCTCAGGATTGAAAAAACAACGACTGTCAAACTCACAACCGGATCCGGGGCCCGAGTGGACAAACAACACTGGAATCCCGTCCGTGGTGCCGCTTTCATCCACATAAATTTCGTGAATATCATCCACTTTCAGCATATGCCGTGCATATGGCTTTATTTCTGGATACAACGGCAACATCTTCTATTCTCTTTTTCTCAAAAATATTCCTTAGGGAAGCTCAGGCAACCTTTGCCCGTCCTGCGCGCTTGCGTTCACTTTCGGTCAGTAACTTCTTGCGAATTCTAATATGATTGGGCGTAACCTCCACCAATTCATCATCATCGATGAATTCAATCGCCTGCTCTAAAGAGTGTTTTACGGGAGCGGTGAGTATAATATTTTCATCACTTCCTGCAGCCCTGATATTCGTTAATTGTTTGCCTTTTAACGGATTCACCGTCAAATCATTTCCCCGTGCGTGCAACCCGACAACCATTCCTTCATAGATCTCTTCATTTGGATTGATGAACAGCCTCCCTCTTGCTTGCAGGTTAAACAAAGCGAACGCCAGGCTCTTACCACTTGCCATGGATACAAGCACGCCATTGCTTCGCTTGTTTACATCATGGCTGACAATTTCACCATAGTGGGAAAACACACTGGTTAAAATGCCGGTGCCTGAAGTCATGGTAAGGAATTCTGACCTGAAGCCAATCAAACCCCGGGTCGGGATCAAGAATTCTATTCTGACCCTACCCTTTGAATCCGGAATCATATCGACCAGATTTGCTTTCCTTTGCCCGAGTTCCTCCATCACTGAACCCTGGTGAATTCCCTCAACATCCAGCAAAACGATTTCGAAAGGTTCCTGCTGCTGGCCTTCGATCTCTTTGAAAATTACCTCCGGCCGCGATACACCTAGTTCATACCCTTCACGGCGCATATTCTCAATCAATACTCCAAGGTGCAATTCACCTCGACCCGATACCTTGAATTTGTCTGCGCTGTCGTTAAATTCTACCCGCAGTGCCACATTATGGAGCAGTTCCCTCTCGAGCCGCTCCTTAATATTTCGGCTGGTGACAAATCTGCCGTCGCGTCCCGCAAAAGGTGACGTATTGACTTGAAAAGTCATCGATATCGTAGGTTCATCCACCTGTAGTTGCGGCAGCGGTGCTACATGTCCCGGGGCACAAATCGTATCTGATATGTGCAAACCATCAATGCCCGAAACGCAGACAATATCACCGGCGGATGCGATGTCGATTTCGACTCTCTCCAACCCGTTATAACCCATAACCTGCAGAATACGCGCCTTCCTTTCCTCACCCTTGTTATTCACGACGGCGACCTGACTTCCAGATTTCAATGTTCCTCGCGCAATTCTGCCTAGCCCGATGACACCGACGTAGCTACTGTAGTCCAGCGCACTGATCTGCATTTGTAGAGGTCCGACAGTATCTACATGAGGTGGCGGCACCCGGTCGATAATTGCCTGAAACAGGCAACTCATATCATCTTCAATTTTATCTGCCGACATACCGGCTTTGCCCTCTAGCGCCGAGCCATAGATCACCGGGAAATCCAGCTGTTCATCGGTCGCACCCAGTTGGTCAAACAATTCAAATACCTCATCGATAACCCAATCAGGCCTCGCACCATCACGATCGATCTTGTTCACCATCAAGATTGGATTCAAACCATTCTCAAATGCCTTGCGAGTAACGAACCGGGTTTGCGGCATTGGACCTTCCACTGCGTCGACCAGCAACAACACAGAATCCACCATGGACAAGATCCGCTCTACCTCACCTCCAAAATCCGCGTGTCCAGGTGTATCAACAATATTGATCCGATAGCCATTCCATTTGAGTGAGGTATTCTTTGCAAGAATGGTAATACCACGCTCTTTTTCGAGGTCGTTTGAGTCAAGCAGGCGCTCACCCTCATCCTGGCCTCTTTGCAAGGCACCTGCCTGTGACAGCAGCTTGTCAATGAGCGTAGTTTTACCGTGATCAACATGGGCGATGATCGCTATGTTCCTGAGTTTTCGCTGCATTGGATACTGGTGACGGTTTCGATGCCGCGGCATTATACAGGTAATCTACCGCCTGTCCGCAGGACAAAACTTGAATCTCGGCTTTGGGCCTATTAGCACTTATCTCAGCAATTGATAAATAACAACCGCTATTGGCGAGGGAACCTGTTGATATTTTCTGAAGGTGCCTTGATTCATTTATAATGGCCGAAAATACTATGAACTCTTAAGTGACTAAACAGACGTGAGCACAGAAACAGCATGAGCAGGCAGCAAAGAAAAGCGGTGGCTCTGATTTCGGGTGGACTGGACTCAATGCTGGCTGCCAGGGTTATAAAGGACCAGGGCATCCATGTGGAGGGGATAAACTTTTTCACTGGTTTCTGCGTGGAAGGTCATACACATGCCATTCGGCAAAAAGATCGGAATAAGAAGAAAAGGAACAATGCGCTTTGGGTCGCGGAACAGGTAGGCATCAAGCTGCACATTATTGACGTTATTGAGGAATACAAGGATATCGTCCTCAACCCGGCACATGGGTATGGCAAGAACCTCAATCCATGCCTCGACTGCAAAATCTTTATGGTGAACAAGGCTCAGGCCTGGGCCTGGATGGAAGAAAACCAGTTCGACTTTATTATTACGGGTGAGGTTGTCGGACAACGGCCTAAATCACAACGCAAGGAAACCCTGCCAATTATTGCGCGGGAGTCTGGAGCAGAAGACCGGCTTCTACGCCCGCTTTGTGCAAAAAACCTAACGCCGACACTACCGGAGCGGGAAGGTTGGGTTAATCGTGATGCCCTGTTTGATTTCCATGGGCGCAATCGAAAACCGCAAATGGCATTGGCAGAAGAACTTGGTTTTTCCGAATATGCGCAGCCAGCGGGTGGATGCTGTTTCCTTACAGACAAGACCTATTCCAGCAAGCTAGCTGATCTGTGGCAGTCTCGAGGAGAGCGCAACTACGAGTTGGACGACATCATGTTGTTGAAAGTAGGGCGGCATATTCGTCCAAAACCCCACTACAAACTTATCATCAGCCGCGAGGATGGAGAAAACCATTACCTATCGGGGTATCGCAACGAATTTATCAGTCTTGAAAGCAAATCCTGTAAGGGCCCGCTGGCGCTGCTGGATGGCGTCCCCCGTGACGGTGATATGGAACAGGCAGCATCAATCGTAGCCCGTTATGGCCAGGGCCGCGATGCGCAGGAAGTGTTAGTCGAGATTAGAATGAAAGACGGTAGTGCCCAAGAGTTGAAGGTTAAGCCACTACCACCCGATGAAGTCGTTAGCTCCTGGCATGTCTGAAAACCATTTTGAACTTGACGCACGACGCATGCTGTGCCCCATGCCAGTTATCAAGACACAGGACAGAATCAAGAACCTGGATCCCGGCGATCGACTCAAAGTCACCTGCACCGATCCTGGCGCCCTGATTGATATTCCAAGTTGGTGTCGTATTCATGGTCACGCAGTGCTCTCGACCAATACTAAAGACAGAATTATTACGATCATGATCATGGTCAGGTAGACGCACTCTCTTGGCGCGCCTGATTTGAAAAGCACCACTACGGTGCGCATTCCAGCCATACATCTCGCTACAAGCCACTATTGGCAAGGGTTTATTATTGTCAGTCGATGGCATATTCTTTGCTGTTCCTAAACGCACCATTTTAGCCAATTTGTCCGGATCTAGATGGCTGGGCAGAAAACAACTACAAAATCTTATTTGGAGAAAAAAGATGTCGGAGAAAACCCTGGGCCTTATAAAGGATAACGATGCGAAGTGGGTTGACCTTCGCTTCACCGACCCGCGCGGCAAAGAACAACATGTCACCAACAACGCCAAGCTGATTAGCAAGCAATATTTCGAAAACGGTGCGATGTTTGACGGTTCCTCCATTGCGGGCTGGAAACCTATTGACGACTCGGACATGATTCTCATGCCAGATGACGAAACAGCGGTCATCGATCCTTTTACCGAAGAAACCACGGTCAATCTTCGCTGCGATATCCTAGAACCCAGCACACTACAGGGATACGAACGTGACCCACGATCACTTGCCAAGCGCTCCGAAGCATATCTGAAGTCCACCGGTATCGGAGACACCGCTTACTTTGGTCCGGAACCTGAATTTTTTGTCTTTGATAGCGTGAGATACAAATCTGACATGAGTGGTGCCATGTATGAGATTGAATCAGAAGAAGCAGCATGGATGAGCAGCACAGAATTTGAAGGCGGTAACATCGGTCATCGACCAGGAGTTAAAGGTGGCTATTTTCCAGTCCCACCGGTGGATTCCTTCATGGATATCCGGAACTCAATGTGCTCGGCTATGGAGGCCATGGGACTTGAGGTTGATGTGCACCACCACGAGGTGGGTACTGCTGGACAGGCAGAGATTGGAGTTCGTTTTAACTCCCTGTTGAAAAAAGCCGATGAGATCCAGATTTACAAGTATTGCGTACACAATGTCGCCCACGCGTACGGCAAGACTGCTACTTTCATGCCCAAACCACTAGTCGGTGACAATGGTAACGGTATGCACTGCCACCAGTCAGTCTTCAAGGATGGTACTAATGTGTTTGCAGGCGATGGCTACGGCAACCTGTCCCAGGAAGCACTCTGGTATATCGGCGGCATTACTGAGCACGCTCGCGCTCTCAACGCTTTTGCAAACCCGGGCACCAACAGTTACAAACGGCTGGTACCCGGTTTCGAAGCCCCGTTGCTACTCGTGTACTCTGCCATGAACCGTTCAGCTGGCATCCGAATACCATATGTACAAGGTGGTAGCCCTAATGGTGTCAGGGTCGAAGTCAGGTTTGGCGATAATGCTGCCAACCCCTATCTGATGTTCGCCTCCATGCTGATGGCCGGCCTGGACGGTATCAAGAACAAGACAGAGCCTGTTGGTCCGCTGGACAAGGATCTTTACGAACTGTCAGCCGAAGAAATTAAAGACCTGCCAACAGTTTGTTCTTCACTGGAGCAGGCATTGGGAGCACTTGATGCCGATCGCGAATTCCTGACCCAGGGTGATGTGTTTACTGATAGCATGATCGACGGTTACATTGATCTGAAACGCGAAGAAGTTGAGTTGCTGGCTTCCACAACCCATCCAATTGAATTCCAGATGTACTATAGCGTGTAGACTATAAATCTATGATCCAGCTCTTATCCCTTTTTTTCCTTCTGGTGTTTTTCAGCACTGCGCTGGCAGCTCCAATTTATAAATCCGAGGATGAATCTGGTAATCCTGTTTTTTCTGATAAAGCACCAGAATCAGCAGAACAGATCGAGGTCAAGGAACCCGTTACATTTAAATCTTCGCTGTACACAAGACAATACAAGAGTGTCACCGATAAATTACAAAGTGGAAAGGACAGTAACAACAGTGACAATTTCAAATACCAGACACTGGCAATTACATCACCTGAAAATGGAACTGCAATACGCGACAACGCGGGGAACATTGAGCTGCATTATTTGGTTGAACCGGGTATCCAGCAGGGTCATACAATTCAACTCATGATGGATGGTCAGGTGCATAGCACGGTCGGCAGCACTGGATCCGTCTCCATACAAAATATGGACCGTGGTACTCACCAGTTCAACTTAAACGTTACCCGGAAAGATGACGGCAAAGTCCTGCAAACGGGTCCAACGACTTCCATCACTATGCTTCGGTACTCTCGCCAGCACTAGCAAGTCTTGAATCGCCGCAGGTCAATCATATTCCGGTCCTCTGCCGGGCTTGACCCGGCATCGCACCATTATGGTGCATTTAGGCGTTAACCTCGATACACTACCCGCCCAAATACGCCAATAACAGGGCATTGTGGAAATGCTCACTGGTGCGCTTTTTGCATGACCAATCGCATGAATATTCGTCCAGTAGAGAGCCGACAGTCCTTCTTCCAGGAAGACAGTATCGTCATGAATGACAACATCCTCAATAACCTCAGTACTGCGGTTCTCTCTCTGGATCATGAACTGAGGCTCTGCTATATCAACCAGGCCGCAGAGAGCCTCCTTGAAATTTCCGCAAAACAATCCCTTGGACAAATAATTACCAACCTGATACCTCACGTGGAGTCAATGCAATCTGTGCTCTATGACGCCCTGCAAACAGGCCAGCCTTATACCCAGCGTAAAACACAAATTCGGCTTGCTTCTGGTTCCACCATTACCGTTGACATCAGCATATCCCCGGCGTCAGAAGCACACTGGCCAAGGTTGCTTATTGAATTTTATCCACTGGATCGCTACCTCAGAATTGACCGGGATGCAGCATTACAGGAACATCAGGAAGTCACCCGCACGATGATTCGTGGCCTTGCTCACGAAATTAAGAACCCCCTGGGAGGCATTCGAGGTGCAGCACAACTTCTGAGCCAAGAATTTGGGACGTCCGAGCTTACGGAGTACACCAATGTCATTATTGAGGAAACCGATCGACTAACGGCACTGTTGGACCGACTGCTCGGTCCTCGCTCAATACCCAGTCCTACCTTCATCAATATCCACGAAATTCTGGAACGGGTCCGCATGCTGATTGAGCTAGAAGCAGATTCGAGCATCAAGATCCATCGTGACTATGACCCGAGTATTCCCGAAATCAACGTCGATCCCGAAATGATAATGCAGGCAATTTTGAACATTACGCGGAATGCCCTGCAAAGCCTCGAAGATGTGGCTACCCCCGAAATACACTTTGTTACACGAACTGAACGGCAATTCACCATCGCCTCCGTTCGCCACAGGAATGTTCTGCGAATAGACATCATAGACAACGGTCCCGGCATTCCGGAATCGTTAAAAGAGCACCTGTTTTTCCCGATGATCAGCGGTCGGCCGGATGGGACAGGCCTGGGTCTTTCCATGGCACATTCAATCGTCTACCAACACCAGGGAACCATAGAATTCGACAGTGAACCGGGTAGCACCAGGTTCACCATCATCATCCCTTTGGAGAGTAACCAATGAAGCCTACAAACACAGTATGGGTGGTCGATGATGAACGGTCCATCCGCTGGGTCCTGGATAAAGCCCTGTCAAAAGAAGGCATGGATGTCCACTGTTTCGAGGACGGTGAATCACTGCTGTCGCAGATGAAATCAACTATCCCCAACGTTATTGTCAGTGACATCAGGATGCAGGGATTGGACGGTCTTGAATTGTTACGGCAAATCAGAACCGAGCATCCGGATTTACCGGTTATCATCATGACGGCACATTCGGATCTTGATAGCGCTGTATCTTCCATTCAGGGCGGTGCATTTGAGTACATTCCCAAACCTTTTGAAATTGACGAGACAGTTGCGGTTGTAAAACGGGCCCTGCTTCACCAAAAAGACATCAGGCAAACAGAAAAAACAAATCAGGAAACTGTAGAAACCGAGATCATAGGGAAAGCTGCCGCAATGCAGGAGGTGTTTCGCGCAATAGGCAAGCTCTCCAAGTCAAATGTTACAGTGCTTATCAACGGGCAATCCGGCACCGGGAAAGAGCTAGTCGCCCTTGCACTGCATCGTCACAGTCCTCGTGAAAACCATCCATTTGTGCCATTGAATATGGCGGCGATTCCCCATGACTTGATTGAATCTGAACTATTTGGTCACGAAAAAGGTGCCTTTACCGGTGCCAACCAGTTGCGAAGGGGACGATTTGAACAGGCCAGGGGAGGCACACTCTTTTTAGACGAGATCGGAGACATGCCTTCAGACACCCAAACCCGTCTGCTCCGTGTCCTCTCTGATGGCGAGTTTTACAGGGTTGGAGGTCATGAACCACTTAAAGCTGACGTCAGAATCATCGCTGCTACACACCAGAATCTTGAAGATCTTGTTGCCCAGAACAGGTTCCGGGAAGACCTTTTCCATCGCTTAAATGTCATTCGAATTCACATACCTACACTTGCCGAGCGTCGAGAAGACATACCTTTGCTAATCAGCCACTTCCTCAATGAAGCTGC